>CANFZL010000004.1 GCA_947451205.1 Comamonadaceae bacterium | reverse complement strand
TGTCAAGCCTTCGGCTTTGATGACCTTCAGCGCGATGAACGATTGGGCAGTAACAACGACCGGGTGCGGGCGCGCGACTGGATGATGCCGTTGCTGCGCGAACGGCTGGCCGACTTCAGTGCAGCCGAGCTCAGCGCGGTGTTTGAAAAATATGCACTCCCCTTCGCACCGATCACACGCCCACAAGACTTGATGGATGACCCACACCTGTTGGCTAACGGCGGTTTAGCATCGATTACTTTGCCAGACGGACGCCCCAGCAAAACAGTCCTGATGCCGATCACGATGGGTGGCAAACGACTAGGCGTTCGGTTGAATCCACCGAAATTGGGCGAGCACAACGCCGAACTATTGGCAGAATTAGGGTACGGTGCGGCGGACATTCAAACCCTCACAGGGCCCACTTTGGCTCCATCAATCTAAAAACCGAGACAAGCGCAGCCTAGCCATGAGATTAGAGCAAACAGCGGTGACTAGGCGACTGGTTTTAGCAGGCTTAGTGGCTCTGACTGGACTCCACACCAGCCACGCGCAAGCTCAGTCCGACTGGCCCAACAAGCCGATCTTTTTCGTCGTGCTGTACACCCCGACTGGGCATTGCTGAGGATCGACCGTGAGGCCAAACGGAACGCTTTGGATCGAGCGACACAAGACAGTTTGTTGCGTGGGCTTGAAGCCTTGCATGGCAAGGTTCAGGTCATTGTGTTGAGGGGAACAGGTGCAAGCTTTTACGCAGGTCCAGATCTGAAGGAACGGGAAGCAGAAATAGCCGCAGACCAAGTCGACACCGCCGGGTCAGAGGCGATTGAAATCAACATGGCATTGCGCAAGCATCCAGCCATCGTCATTGCGGCTGTCAATGGCTTCGAGCTCGGCCAAGGTTTGACACTTAGGTGACAACGCCGCACCTCCAAGGGGTCAATTCTGGGTGGAATTCAACAAGGTCAAACTAGCGATTAATCAAGGCGGCAACGCGAGTCCCGGACTTGCTACTGATCCCGCAACGACAGTGTTCGGTTGGCGCGCAGCGCCAGCAAGGTGCAAACAGCGCCAGAAAGCAAGTAAACACTGACAGCCACCAAGCCAAAGCGCGCGGACAAGCCGAGGGCCACCAATGGCGCGAAGGCAGCGCCTATCAGCCATGCCAGATCGGTCGTTAGCGCTGCGCCGGTGTAGCGCAAGTGGGGCAAGAAGTTAGCCGTGACGGCCCCTGCCGCCTGGCCATACGACAAACCCAGCAAGACAAAGCCGATCAGGATGAAGGCGTCTTGACCCAGTGTTCCGCCGCCAAGCAGCACGGGGGCAAACAACCCAAACACACCAATCAGCACTGCCAGCAGGCCCAGCGTGCTGCGCCGTCCGATGCGGTCAGCTAGCAGGCCAGACAGCGGCATGGCAGCAGCAGCCAGCAGCGCGCCAAACATCTCGACAACGAGGAACTCGCCAATCAACTGCTCTGAGTACAACATCACCCAAGACAGGGGAAACACCGTGACGATGTGGAACAGGGCAAAACTGGCCAGCGCAGCAAAAGCGCCGATGAACAAGTTGTTGCCCTGGGCGCTAAGCAGTTCGCGAACGCTGCAGGGTTGCAGTTCATTGGCATCCAACTCGCGCTCGTATTCATGCGTGACCACCAAGCGCAGGCGAGCAAACAAAGCCACCACATTGATCGCGAAAGCGGCAAAGAAAGGGTAGCGCCAGCCCCAATCCAAAAATTCCGCACTGCTCAAATTGCCCCAGAGATAGGCAAACAAGCTGCAAGCGATTAAAAACCCCAGCGGTGCGCCGAGTTGGCCCAGCATGGCGTACCAGCCGCGCCGGGCTTCGGGTGCGTTCAAGGCCAAAAGCGATGGGAGTCCGTCCCACGAGCCGCCAAGTGCCAGCCCCTGGCCGATTCGGCACAACGCCAGCAAGGCAATAGCGCCGACGCCCAACACTTGGTAGCCAGGCAACAAGGCCATGGCTGCGGTGGCGCAACCCAGCAACAGCAGCGCGAGGCTGAGCTTGGCGCTGCGACCGTAGCGGCGCTGCAGCCACATACCGGCGACAGTGCCCAGTGGACGCACAACAAAGGCCAAGGAAAACAGGACAAAAGCGTAGAGCGTGCCCTGCAGACTGTCCACAAACGGAAAGAACACCGCAGGAAAGACCAATACCGACGCGATGCCAAAAACAAAAAAGTCGAAGTACTCAGAAGCACGCCCGATCACCACGCCCACGGCGATGTCTCCTGGGGCGACGCTGTCGCTGGATGGGTAAAGGCTGTCGCTGCTGGGCCTCTGATGGATGTCGGGGCCGATAACGCTGGCTGGAGTGAGGTTCATGGTGGGTGAAGCGCTGTATGACTTGGTGAAAAAGTAGATTTAAATCAATTCGCCTTGGACAATATGTCCAATCGTTGATTTAGATCAATGAAGCTACAGTAACGATCAACACGCAATTAGCGTTTACCCTCTGTAGTTGGTTATCACGCATGTCACTCGCACCTGATCGTTTTCAAACCTTAAAACGCTTGACCCTGTTGCTGGGAACCTTGCCCTTAGCGGCTTGCAGCACAATTGTGATGAAGCCCTTTGGCGACATCGCACAGCAGCAATCTCAGCTGATTGTCACCGCCGTCGTACTGATGCTGCTGATTGTCGTGCCGGTCATCGCCCTGACGCTGGTGTTCGCTTGGCGATACCGCAGCGCCAACCAAGCGGCGCCCTACACGCCGGAGTGGGACCATTCGACCCGCCTCGAGCTGCTGATCTGGGGCGCGCCTTTGTTGATCGTCATTGCGCTGGGCGCGGTGACCTGGATCAGCACCCACAAACTAGACCCCTACCGTCCGCTGGAACGGCTGGATGCTCATCGGCCACTCGTCGCTGGCGTCAAACCTTTCGTTGTTGAAGTGGTAGCGCTGGATTGGAAATGGTTGTTTGTTTACCCTGAGCTTGGCATAGCTACTGTGAACGAGTTGGCAGCTCCGGTCGACCGGCCCATCGAATTCAAAATCACGGCGTCTACGGTGATGAATTCCTTCTACATCCCTGCGCTGGCGGGTCAAATTTATGCCATGCCCGGCATGCAAACCCAGCTGCACGCGGTGATCAACACGGCCGGTGTGTACGACGGTTTTTCAGCCAATTACAGCGGCAGAGGCTTTTCACACATGCGATTTAAATTTTTAGGCTTGGCACCAGCGGACTTTGAGCGTTGGGTTAAAACGACAAAAAGCGGCGGTGGCGAGCTGGCCAGACGCGAATATCTGCAGCTCGAGCAGCCCAGCGAAAGCGAACCGGTGCGCCGTTACGCCAACGTTGACGCTGGTTTGTACCAAGCCATTTTGAACCGCTGCGTCGACAGCAGCAAGATGTGCATGGGCCAAATGATGGCCATCGATGCGGCTGGCGGGCTGGGCAAAGGCAGCGTCGATGGTTTGTCGACCCAACCTTGGCGAGATGCGCAGCGCACTTACGTCGCTGCCTTGTGCACGCCCGACAACCTCAGCGGCGAAGGCCCTGTGGCCTATTTAAAAAAATAACCGAGATCTCACATGTTCCCCGTTCAAGATATTTTGAAGCTTGTGTTTGGCCGCCTGGGCCCAGACGCCATACCGCACGACCCGATTGTCTTGGGTACCCTCGCGATGGTGATTCTGGGCGGCTTGTCACTGTTTGTGGCGATGACCTACTACCGCGTCTGGGGGACGCTGTGGCGCGACTGGATCACCAGCATCGACCACAAAAAAATTGGCATCATGTACATCATCTTGGCGGTGGTAATGCTGTTGCGCGGTTTCGTTGATGCGCTCCTCATGCGCGCCCAACAAGCCATGTCATTCGGTGACAACACCGGGTTTTTACCGCCCCACCACTACGACCAAATTTTCACGGCACACGGCGTGCTGATGATCTTTTTCGTCGCTATGCCCGTGATCACTGGTTTCATGAACTATGTGGTGCCCTTGCAAATTGGCGCACGTGACGTGTCGTTTCCGTTCTTGAACAACTTCAGCTTTTGGATGACCGCCAGCGGTGCGGTTCTGATGATGATTTCGCTGTTTGTCGGCGAGTTTGCGGCCACGGGCTGGCTGGCTTATCCACCGCTGTCCGGTATTTTGCAGAGTTCGGGGGTCGGCGTTGACTACTACATTTGGGCGTTGCAGATTGCCGGTGTCGGCACCTCGCTGTCAGGCATCAACTTGATCGCCACCATCATCAAAATGCGCGCCCCTGGGATGACCATGATGAAGATGCCCATCTTCACCTGGACAGCCCTGTGCACCAACGTCTTGATCGTCGCGGCTTTCCCAGTGCTGACGGCGGTGTTGGCCTTGCTGACACTGGACCGCACCGTGGGCACCAACTTCTTCACCAATGACCTTGGCGGCAACGCCATGATGTACGTCAACTTGATCTGGATTTGGGGCCATCCCGAGGTCTACATCTTGGTTTTGCCCTGCTTCGGTATTTTCTCCGAGGTGATTTCAACCTACAGCCACAAACGCCTCTTTGGTTATGCCTCCATGGTTTACGCCACCGTCGTCATCACCGTGTTGTCGTACGTGGTGTGGCTGCACCACTTTTTCACCATGGGCTCGGGTGCCAGTGTGAATGCCTTTTTCGGCATCACCACCATGATCATCTCCATCCCGACCGGCGCGAAAATATTCAACTGGCTGTTCACCATGTACCGCGGCCGCATTGTTTTTGACGTGCCGATGCTGTGGTCGATTGGTTTCATGGTCACCTTTGTGATCGGCGGCATGACCGGTGTGTTGCTGGCGGTGCCGGCGGCTGACTTCGTGTTGCACAACAGCTTGTTCCTGATTGCGCATTTTCATAACGTCATCATTGGCAGCGTTGTGTTTGGCATGTTTGCCGGTATCAATTATTGGTTTCCAAAAGCCTTCGGCTACAAGCTGGATGCGTTTTGGGGCAAATGTTCATTCTGGTTCTGGCTGGTTGGCTTTTACATGGCTTTCATGCCGCTGTACGTGTTGGGCTTGATGGGCGTGACCCGCCGCATGAGTCACTTTGAGGATCCATCGCTGCAGATCTGGTTTCAGGTGGCCGCCTTAGGCGCCGTGTTGATCGCGATTGGGATTGCCTGTTTCTTGATCCAACTGGCCGTGAGCTATCGCAACCGGGAGCAACTACGCGACGTCACCGGCGACCCATGGAATGGCCGGACGCTGGAATGGTCAACGGCTTCACCACCGCCTGAATACAACTTCGCCTTCACACCCGTCGTGCATGAACTCGATGCTTGGCACGACATGAAACAACGCGGTCACCAGCGGCCGGTTGCGGGCTTCAAAGCGATTCACATGCCGAAAAACACGGCGACCGGCTTTGTCATCGCCATGCTTTGCGCCGTGGTCGGGTTTGCTTTGACCTGGCACATGTGGCTGGTGGCAGGGCTGTTCTTCGCCCTGGTGCTGGTGACGGTTGTTGCCCACACCTTCAACTACCAACGTGACTTTTATATTCCGGCAGACCATGTCACCGAGATTGAAAACCTGCGCACGCTCTCCCTAGCGGCCCAAGCCTGAACTTAACCCTTGAAGCGTCCCTAAAAATGCAGACTTCTACACCTTTGGCGGCCGGTCACCCGGTGCGCTTTTATGACGATGGTGAGCACCATCCCCAGCAAGGCACTTTGCTGGGATTCTGGATTTACCTGATGAGCGACTGCCTCATCTTTGCTGTCCTGTTTGCTATTTATGCTGTGCTGGGCCGTGGTTATGCGGCAGGTCCATCGGGCGCTGATTTGTTCAACCTGCCGCTGGTGGCGGCCAACACGGCTTTGCTGTTGTTCTCCTCCGTCACCTATGGCTTGGCCATGATCGGCATGCAGCATGGCCACAAAAAAGCAGTGTTGGGTTGGTTGGCCGTCACCGCCGTTTTTGGCTTGGGCTTTCTGGGCTTGGAGCTGTTTGAGTTCTCGCATTTGATCCAAGAAGGTGCGGGCCCGCAGCGCAGCGCTTTTCTGTCGTCGTTTTTCACCTTGGTCGGCACGCATGGTTTGCATGTCACCTTCGGCACGATCTGGTTGGTGACGTTGATGTTTCAAGTCAGCCGCTTTGGATTGACCCTTGAGAACAAGCGCCGCTTGATGTGCTTGTCGATGTTCTGGCACTTTCTGGATGTGGTCTGGATTGGCGTCTTCACCTTTGTTTATTTGATGGGAGTGTTGCCATGAGCGAGCACCTGCATGCGTCCGACGACCACAGCGATCACCACAGCGATGGCGACAGCGGCTACCACGCCAGCGTTAAAGGTTATTTGACTGGGTTTTGCCTGTCGGTGTTTCTCACCGCTATTCCGTTCTGGCTGGTGATGGCCAAGGTCTTGCCGTCGTCGGGCATCACAGCCTTGGTCGTGCTGGGCTTTGCCGCAGTGCAAATTGTGGTGCACATGATTTACTTTCTGCACATGAACACGCGGGTTGAGGGTGGCTGGTCAATGCTGGCCCTGCTGTTCACCGGCGTGTTGGTGTTGATCATGTTGTCGGGCTCGATTTGGGTGATGTACCACCTGAACACCAACATGATGCCGGTGCACGACATGACAGAAATGCGTAACATGCCCTGATCTATGGACAACACAACCGACTGCCCTTCGCAACCCGCCAAGCCTGTCAAGGTGCTTGTCTTGTTGTTGTTGGCCACGGCGTTGTTTGTCGGTTTTCTGGCTTTGGGGATGTGGCAAGTGCAGCGTCTGCAGTGGAAGTTGGCCTTGATCGAGCGTGTTGAACAGCGGGTGCATGCGACGCCGATACCCGCTCCCGGACCGGCCGAATGGTCGGCCATCAACCGTGAATCGAATGAATACAGCCGTGTTCAAGTGGCCGGTCATTTTGACCACAGCCGTGCCACGCTGGTGCGCGCCAGCACCGTGCTGGGTCGCGGTTTTTGGGTGATGACGCCGCTGCAAACCAGCGCTGGCTTTTCGATTTTGGTGAACCGCGGATATGTGGCTGAGACTGACAAAACACTTGCCGCAGGTCCTGACAGTCCCGAGTTGCAAGTCATCACAGGCTTGCTGCGTCTCAGTGAACCCGCCGGTACTTTTCTACAACACAACGACGCAGCGGCTGGTCGTTGGTATTCGCGCGACGTGATGGCGTTGACCGCCAGCGTCAAGCTGGATGCCGCATCGATGGCGCCGTACTTCATTGACGCTGCGGCGTCAGCCGACGTGACGGCTTGGCCGCGCGGCGGTTTGACGGTGCTCAGCTTCAACAACAGCCATATGGTTTACGCCATCACCTGGTTTATTTTGGCGGCGATGGTGGCGGCGGCGGCGTTTTATCTGCTGTATTCCGAGCGGCAACTGCGCGCTTTGGTCGCTCGTGTCAATCGGGTGCGGGCCGGTGTTTAACCCCGTGAAATGGCTGCCGCTACAGGCCAATGGTAAGAGCCTGAGTGGCCGCAGTGATGCCACTGAAATTCTGGCGGGTCGCAATAATTTGCTGCAACTGGTTCAGTTGCGTTGGCTGGCGGTGGTCGGTCAGTTGGCGACGATTTTGGGGGTTGAATTTGGCTTGGACGCGCAACTCCCGCTGACGGAGATGTTGACCCTGGTGGCTGCGCTCAGCCTGTTCAACTTGCTCAGTTGGTTGCGTTGCCGGACCGCTGCGGGCGACATTGCCAACTGGGAGTTGTTCACCAGCTTGTTGGTCGATGTGGCGCTGCTGAGTGCCTTGCTTTATTACAGCGGAGGCATCGCCAATCCTTTTATATTTTTGTATTTATTGCAGGTTGCGGTTGGCGCCGTGCTCCTCAAACCCCGATACATCTGGGTCATGGTGGTGTTGACCAGCGGGTGCTTTGTGGTGCTGACCCTCTGGCACCGGCCCTTGATCCTGCCAGACCTTGTCGACCTGACACTGTCGCTGCACTACATTGGCGGGCTGGTGGTTTGCTTTGCACTGAATGCGACGCTGCTGGTCATATTCATCCACCGTATTGGCAGCAACTTGCGTCAACGTGACGCCCGGCTGGCAGATTTGCGCCAACGCGCTGCTGAAGAAGAACACATTGTTCGCATGGGCTTGCTGGCTTCGGGGGCTGCGCATGAACTCGGCACGCCGCTGGCCACCTTGTCGGTGATTTTGGGCGATTGGTCGCATAGCGCGCCATTGGCCAAGGATCCCGTGATGCGGGATGAAATCAAGCTGATGCAGCTGCAATTGCAGCGCTGCAAGAGCATCGTCAGCGGTATTTTGATGTCGGCAGGCGAAGCCCGTGGCGAAGCGGCTGTGGCGACGACGCTGCATCTGTTTCTAGACCAACTGGTGGAAGAGTGGCGCCGGGCGCGGCCGACGCAAGTGCTCGAGTACGAGCGCAGTGATTTGATCGACAGGCCGATCATTTCTGATTCGGCCATCAAACAAATGATCGGAAATGTGCTGGACAACGGCATTGACGCGGCGCCGCTAATGCCGTTGCAGCTGCGTGTTGAATGCGCTAGCAACTGGCTCACGCTGAGTATCCGCGATGCCGGCCCGGGCTTTAGCCCTGAAATACTGGCCAATTTCGCCAAGCCCTACTATTCAACCAAAGGTCGCCCAGGTAGCGGCCTGGGACTTTTTTTGTCGGTCAATGTGGCTCGCACTTTGGGCGGCAGGATCGACGCCAGCAACATGACGGGTGGTGGCGCCGAAGTGGTGGTCAAGTTGCCACTGGCTGCGCTGACTTTGCGGGAAGGGAATGAGGATGGATTCTGAGCGCCGACTGTTGATTGTCGAAGACGACGATGCTTTTGCCATGACCTTGAGCCGCTCGTTTGAGCGGCGCGGATACATCGTCGAACGGGCCGCAGGTTTGGTCGATGTGCCCTCACTGCTGCTGGCTCACCGCCCTCAGTTCGCGGTGGTCGACTTGAAGCTGGCGGGTGGCGCTTCCGGTCTGAACTGTGTGCAACTTTTGCACAAGCACGATGCCCTGATGTTGATTGTGGTGCTCACCGGTTACGCCAGCATCGCCACCGCGGTCGAGGCGATCAAACTGGGCGCTCGGCACTACCTGGCTAAGCCGGCCAACACCGACGACATCGAAGAGGCTTTTGCCCGCGCCCAGGGCGATGCGGCGGTGGGGCTGACAGCGCGGACAACGTCGATCAAGACGCTGGAGTGGGAGCACATCCATGAGGCCATGGCTGCAGCGGATTTCAATATTTCTGAAGCCGCGAGACGCTTAGGTATGCACCGCAGAACGCTGGCCCGAAAGCTGGAAAAACAGCGCATCAAATGACCGGTTACACCGCCCCATTCAAAGTCCAACCAATGCGGCAGGGTTTCAACACATCATGATTTCCACCTCCTTGCGGGAAATGTCGTAGCCCTGCATGCGCTCACCAAACATCCGAAACTGCTCATGAGGGTAAAAACTGCCAACAAGCATCCGTGCATCCGTAGACATGACGCAGTGGTCGGCACCCACCAGTTTGATTGTTTTTGACAACAACTGGTGACAAATTCGACCCAGCCCAACATCAAAACCGTGACCGATCTGATTGCCGAAGCCAAAAAAGAGCCCGGCAAGCTGACCTATGCGTCGGCAGGGCAACGGCACCTCGGTCCATCTGGCTGGAGAAGTATTCACATCCCTGGCAAAAATCGAAATGCTGCACGTGCCCTAGAAAGGCAGCGGACCGGCCGTGGCAGACTTGCTTGGTGGTCAGGTCAACTACATGTTTGGCAGCATGACTTCGGAGCGCCCGCACATCCACTCAGGCAAGCTGCGCGCGCTGGGTGTGACCACAGCCAAGCGCTAAAGCGCCTTGCCCAACGTGCCCACGCTAGCCGAAGCCGGTCTGCCCGGCGACGAAGTCTCGCCCTGGTTTGCCGTGTTCATGCCTGCGGGTACGCCAAAACCGGTGATTGCTAAGCTCAACGCCGCTTTGTTGGATGCCATGAAGCAACCCGATGTGCGCGCCCGATTTGAAACGATGGGTGCAGAACCCATCGGTTCGTCCCCCGACGAGGTGACAGCATATCTGGCGCATGAATCTGCCCGTTGGAGCAAGCTGATCGCCGAGCGCGGTATCAAGCTGGACTGAGAATGCACCCTTCGTTGGGAACATGAATGACGTAAGTGGGTGCGCCAGCCACTGGCGATTCGTCAGCTAAAACGTCCGTCCTTGGCGGCGACCGGTTCGGTGACACGGAAAGGGCCGGTGGTGTTGACTTGGCCGACCTGAAATTCAGCAAATTTCATCGCGCGCTCGCTTTCATCAATAGGTTTCCAAATGCAGGCGACCTTGTTGCTTGAGTGACGCGCCGACCGTGTCCCAATCCAGACCGGCTTGGGTCGCCACGTCGCGCAGCGCCAGCACCACGCCCTCTTCCATGCTTTTCAGGCCACAGACATAAAAGCAGGTGTTGGCATCGTTGAGCAGCGGCGCCAGATCGGCCGCGCGTTCACGCATGACGTCTTGCACATAGCGTTTGGGCTGGCCGGGTGTGCGCGAAAACGCGAAGTTGATGTCGATGAAATCTTTGGGCAGGTTTTGCAGCGGGCCAAAGTACGGCAGTTCTTCTTGCGTTCGGGCGCCGAAGAACAGCATCAATTTGCCACCTTCAAACTTGCCTGAAGCCCGCAGCCGACGTCGCCATTCGGTCATGCCGCGCATCGGTGCGCTGCCGGTGCCGGTGCAGATCATGACGATGTTGCTGCGCGGATGGTTCGGGATCAAAAAGCTCGCACCAAAGGGGCCGATGACCTGCACCTTGTCGCCGACTTGCAGGTCGCACATGTAGTTGGAACCGACGCCCCGCACCGGCTGGCCTTGATGGTCTTCGAGCACGCGCTTGATGGTCAGCGACAGGTTGTTGTAGCCGGGCCGCTCGCCATTGCGCGGGCTGGCAATGGAATATTGGCGCGCGTGGTGGGCTTTAGCCTTGGCGTCGAGTCCGGGCGGAATGATGCCGATCGACTGGCCTTCGAGCACTGGAAACGGCAGGCTGCCGAAGTCCAGCACGATGTGGTGGGTGTCGTAATCGCTGCCGGCCGTCTGGCCGACTTCAGTGACGCGGACGTTGCCGCTGACGGTGGCGGTGATGGTTTTTTCAGCGGCTTTGGGGCCGTAGAGATTGGTGTACGCATGGGCCGCCGACCACGGCGGCAGTGTCGCGCCGTATTGCGCGCTGTTAAAACTGTTAAAGCTGGCTTCAGCGCGTAGAGCATCGCCGGGGGTCTCGGCTGCAGTCTCGGTTTCGGCCAATACGGCCTCGCCCGCCGCCACGACCACGCCGTTTTCAGCCAACTGCTCGGCAGGCAGTTCTGCTGGCAACTCGTCCCACAACAATTGTTCATCCGGCGTGTAGGCCTTGACGCGCAGCATGGTGCGCCAGTTGTCGATCGAGCCGGTGGGGCACGGCGGGACGCAGTGCATACACAGGTTGCACTTCTCAGCGTCGACGACGTAATTACGCGAGTCATGCGTGATCGCGCCAACCGGGCAGATCGCTTCGCAGGTGTTGCACCGAATACAGATCTCAGGGTCGATCAGGTGCTGTTGGATGACGATGGTGGTGCTCATGTCCATGGTGTTTTCTCAGTTCAATACGTCTTCAGCGAATCTAACGCATTCAGCGCAACAAGCGCAACAATCGAATCAGGGGGCGCGAGGCCCCCTGATGATTTCAGCACAACCGCGCGATCAGTTGAATCGCACGTAGTCGAAGTCAACGGGCTGGCGGTTGATGCCCATGACCGGCGGCGAGATCCAATTAGCGAACTTGCCTGGCTCGACCACACGGCCCATCAGGCTGGCGACGTAAGCGCGGTCTTGCAGCGACGGCAACCACTCGCCGACTTGCGCTTTCCATTCGGGCAGGCTCAGCACGCGGCCTTCTGGTGAAACTTTAACGCCGGACAGCGCACCGATGTTGCGGTTGAAGGCCTTGTGCGGCACTTTCATGCGGGTTGGAATACCGGCCTTTTCCAGCACCTTGTTCCAACGCTCCACACCAGCGACAGAGTCCTTGATGTAATCGTCGCGCAGCACTTCGTTGAGCGCGTTGAGCATCGGCACTTCTTTTTCGACCAATTGGCCGTCGCGTGCTTCCAGGACTTTGTAAGTCTGGCCCTTGAGGACGTGGTCATCGACGCGTTTACCTTCTTCGTAGCGGCCTTTGATGCCGGTGCTGTAGAAGGTGGCGGCGTTGCTCGACTCATCCGCGCCGAACAAATCAATGGTCACGCTGAAGTGGAAGTTGATGTAGCGCTGAATCGTCGGCAGGTCGATCACGCCAGCGGCACGCAGCTTGTTAACGTCGTCGGTCTTCAGCTCGTTCATTTTTTGAGCGGTGCGTGAGATCACGCGGCTGATGCCGCTCTCGCCGACAAACATGTGGTGCGCCTCTTCGGTCAGCATGAACTTAGAGGTCCGGGCCAACGGGTCAAAAGCGCTTTCAGCCAAGGCGCAGAGCTGGAACTTACCGTCACGGTCGGTGAAGTAAGTGAACATGAAAAAGCTCAGCCAATCGGGCGTCTGCTCGTTGAATGCGGCCAGAATGCGCGGATTGTTCTCGTCACCGCTGCGACGCTCCAACAGGCCTTCGGCTTCGTCACGGCCGTCACGGCCAAAGTGCTTGTGCAGCAAATACACCATGGCCCACAAATGGCGGCCTTCTTCGACGTTGATCTGGAACAGGTTGCGCAGGTCGTACATGCTGGGCGCGGTCAGGCCCAAGTGGCGTTGCTGCTCGACCGATGCAGGCTCGGTGTCGCCTTGCGTGACGATGATGCGGCGCAGGTTGGCGCGGTGTTCACCGGGCACGTCTTGCCAGGCTTTTTCGCCTTTGTGGTCGCCAAAGTGAATGGTCCGCTCAGCTTCGCCTGGGTTCAGAAAAATGCCCCAGCGGTAGTCGCGCATCTTGACGTGGCCAAACTGGGCCCAGCCTTGCGGGTCCACGCTGACAGCGGTGCGCAGGTAAACCTCAGAGTCGGTCGAACCGACCGGGCCGACGTCGTCCCACCAGTTGATGAAGTTGGGTTGCCACTGCTCCAGCGCGCGCTGCAAGGTGCGGTCTTCGCTCAGGTTGACGTTATTGGGAATTTTTTCGCTGTAGTTGATACCGGACATGAGAGTCTCCAATAAAAAAGGTCTGCAACGGTGGAAGAAGTTCGGTTGCAGCGCGCCACCAGAGATACGCTGCACAACGATAAATTTTTAGACGCGGTTCCAGTCGAACTGGGCTTTGTCACCTTTGCCGTAAACCTTCAAGGCGCCTTTTTCACCGACAGCATTGGGCCGCTGGAAGATCCAATTTTGCCAAGCCGTCAGACGACCAAAAATGCGCGTGAACATGTTTTCCGGGCCGTTGAAACGCAGGTTGGCTTCGAGGCCGGTCAAGGCATCCGGCGACATCGAGACGCGCTCTTCAATCGCGATCCGCACTTCGTCAGCCCAGTCGATGTCGTCCGGGTTCGAGGTGACCAAGCCGACCGCGAAAGCGGCGTCGGCGTCGAGTGGCTGGCCGGCTTTGGCGCGCACGGCGTCCAGCGCAGGCTGTTCATCATAAAAACGGCGACCGAGTCGGCTTTGCTCGGTGACCATTGGGAACAAGCCAAAGTTGCTATCGCCAACCGTGAGGGTTGGTGCCTTGGCTGCGTCGTCCGGCAGCGCCAGCATGTAGCTGCGGTCGCAGGCCAGCGCGAGTTCTAGGAAGGAACCAGCGAAGCATGAGCCGGGCTCGATCAGCGCAAACAGGCTGCGCGACGAGACGTCGAGACGGCTGAAGGTGCGGCGCATCAGGCCGATGGTTTCGCGCACCAACCAATGGTTTTGGTGCGCCATTAAGACGGCGTCGCTGGCCAACACGGCAACGGCATCGCCTTCGGTCTTGATCAGCCAGACGCCGATGTCGAGTTCGTTGGTGCGCATCTGCAAAATCGCGTCTTCGAGTTCGCGGGCCATGGCCAACGGGAACCAGTCGGCACCGGCTTTCTCGATGGCAGCGATGTCAGTCGGTTGTGCACCGCTCGGGCTCTTGACAGTGAAGGTGGCGGTGCGTTTGGCACGCTCAATCTCAACGCTCACATACTGATAACGCAGCGCGTCGGCTTCTACCGTGCGCTTGAGCGGCGTCAGCGTCACGCCTTGGCCATCGGCAGGGCGATCGCTTTGGGCGGCCAATTCCAGTGCGCGTTCCTGCACTTTTTGAGCGAAGACGGCGGTCTTGGCAACGGCGTCGACCAAGCGCCAGTCGACTGCTTTCTGACCACGCACGCCTTCGACGCTGGTGCAGAAAATGTCGGCCAAGTCGTGGCGCACATGGCGCTTGTCGGTCACGCGGGTCAGGCCACCGGTGCCGGGCAGCACGCCGAGCAAAGGCACTTCCGGCAGGCTGACCGCGCTGGAGCGGTCATCCACCAAGATGATTTCGTCACAAGCCAAGGCCAGCTCGTAGCCACCACCGGCGCAAGCGCCGTTCACAGCAGCCAAGAACTTCAAGCCGCTGTGCTTGGAGGAGTCTTCCAAGCCATTGCGGGTTTCATTGGTGAATTTGCAGAAGTTGACTTTCCAGGCATGGCTGCTGACGCCCAGCATGAAGATGTTGGCGCCGGAGCAAAAGACCTTGTCTTTGCCGCTGGTGACGACCACGGTGCGCACTTCAGGGTGCTCAAAACGGATGCGGCTCACTGCGTCATTGAGTTCAATGTCGACGCCGAGGTCGTAGCTGTTCAGCTTAAGCTTGTAGCCCGGACGCAATCCCGCGTTCTCGTCAATGTCGACCGCCAGCGTGGCCACTGGGCCGTTAAAACTGAGCTTGAGGTGTTTGTACTGGGTCGGGTCGGTTTGGTATTCGACGCGCGGTGCAAGGGCTGTGGTCATGGACATATCTCCGTTGTGCTGCCGTTCAGATGCAGGAAGCTGCACCTTTTAAAATTCTTAACATGAATAATAATGCACGCCTGAAGCCGAGGTCAAGCACTTTTTTGCAGATTCTCTCAAAACTCAGGCCGGTAGCTGAAGAATATCGCGCACTTGGCTGCGCAGCAGCGCGAAAGAAGGCGCTAAGCCCTGAGCGCTGGTGTTGAGGGTCAGCTGCGCCTTCGAGTAAAAAGCCGCACGGCCAGCCAGAATGCCCTTCAGGTCTTCCATCGCCTCTTTGCTGGCCGCCATCGGCCGCGTGTCGCCTTGGGCCAACACGCGGTTCATGTGGTCTTCGGGGTCGGCCTGCAGCCAGACCGTGGTGCAGTGGCTGAGCAGCTGGTTGAAGGTGGCCGGGTCCGAGACCAGGCCACCGGGCGTGGCGATCACCGCTTCGGGATAAATCTGTATGGTCTCCTCCATGGCGCGGCGCTCATAGCGGCGGTAGGCATTTTGGCCATACAAAGCCTGGATTTCAGCCACACTGCAGCCGGCAAACTTCTCGATCTCGCGGCTCAGCTCAACGAAGGGAAAACCGAGGTCTTCGGCCAGCATCTGCCCGAGTGCCGACTTGCCTGCACCGCGCAGCCCTATCAGCGCCACCCGCGTGCTGACAGTTCCAGACGCGCCGCCGCCGGTTCCCAATAACTCGCCCAAAGCGATGCGGGCCAGTCGCAGGTCGGCTTCACCGCGCCGCTCCAACAACTCTCGGATCAGCAACCATTCTGGCGACAGCGTGGTGACATCGCCAATCAACTCGGCCAAGCTGCACTGCAAGGCGCTGGCCACCTGCAGCAGCACCAAGATAGAGGCGTTGCCTTCGCCGTATTCAAGATTTGCAAGGTGACGCTCAGACACATCAGCCGCTATCGAGACGGCCTTGCGCGTCATGCCGCGGCGAGCCCGCAAACCACGCACGCGCTCGCCCAAGGCCACCAAAAATGGGTTCTTACTGTTGTGGTCTGTCTTTTCTGGCATGGGCTGGCTCGGTGTTATCCCTAGTACATGCAATATAGTGCTTGACACGATGCTTTGCGCGCTTTATTGTTCAGGCACGCATAATAATTCATGTTGCAAGGCCTGACAAGCTAGGTCGTGCACCCTAACCTTCCCGTGAATGGACGAGTTCCCCAATGTCTCCCCTTGAATTTCGCGAGCAGATTGCTCAACTGACGACGCAACTGGCGGGCCGCCCGCTGAATGCCGAACTGGACGCCTGGCTCAATGCTGAGCACGGCCCCGGCAGCGCCACTTTTACCCAATTGCAGGCAGCTTGCGTCGCCGGTGTGGCCGAAGGCTGGCTGTGTGACCGCGAAGGCGGCGGTTTGAAATACGGCCGCATCTTCAAGCCCGCCGACGACCTGCATGGCTTTTCAGTCGATGTCGTCGACATGACCGATGTCGCCGGGCCGCACCACAGCCACCCGAACGGTGAAATTGACCTGGTCATGCCAGTGGACGCCGGCGCCTGCTTTGACGGCCGTCCGGCGGGTTGGCTGGTCTGCCCACCGGGCAGCGCGCACCGCCCGACCGTCACCCAAGGCCGCGCCTTGGTTCTCTATCTGCTGCCTGAAGGCCGCATCGACTTCACCCGATAAACCAGACACACCAGACAACGCAGAAAAACTCACATGACTGAACTTCTCCCTAATTTTTTGGCCGGCCGTTGGCAAAACGGCAGTGGTGCAGGCACCGAACTGGTCGACCCTGTGCTGGGCACGCCGCTGGTGCGCGTCGACGCCACGGGTATGGATCTGGCTGAAGCTTTTGCCTTTGCCCGCGAGCAAGGCGGCAGCGCCTTGCGGCAGTTGAGCTACCGACAACGGGCTGCTCTGTTGGCGGAAGTCGGCAAGGTCTTGCAAGCCAACCGCGAGGCTTACTACGCCATCGCCACCGCCAACAGCGGCACCGTGAAAAACGACACGGCAGTCGACATCGACGGCGGTTTTTTCACGCTCGGCAGCTACGCCAAGATGGGCGAATCGCTGGGTGATCGGCATCACCTGTTAGACGGTGACAGCGCGCGTTTGGGCAAAGACCCGCTGTTTCAGTCTCAGCATGTGATGACGCCAACCCGCGGTGTGGCGCTCTTCATCAATGCCTTTAATTTCCCCGCGTGGGGCTTGTGGGAAAAAGCCGCGCCTGCGCTGCTCTCGGGTGTGCCGGTGATCATCAAGCCGGCCACGGCCACCGCTTGGCTGACGCAGCGCATGGTGCAAGACGTGGTGAACGCCGGCGTCTTGCCGGCGGGCGCACTGTCCGTCATATGCGGCAGTTCAGCCGGTTTGCTGGACCAGTTGCAAGCCTTTGACGTGGTGTCCTTCACCGGCTCGGCAGCCACCGCCGCGGTCATTCGTTCGCATCCCGCCGTCACACAGCGCTCAGTCCGCGTCAACATCGAAGCCGACAGCTTGAACTCGGCACTGCTCTTGCCAGATGCTGGCGCCGAAGCACTCGAGTTGTTGGCCAAAGAAGTGGCCCGCGAAATGACGGTCAAGTCAGGCCAGAAATGCACGGCGATTCGCCGCGTGCTGGTGCCGCAAGCTGTTTACAAAGAGGTTGCTGCTGCCATCAGCGCCAGGTTGGTCAAAACAACGGTGGGCAACCCTCGCAACGAGACGGTGCGCATGGGCGCGCTGGTGAACCGCGCACAATTCAACACTGTGCAGGAAGGCTTGGCGCTGCTCAAAACCGAAGCCGAAGTGCTGCACGACGGCGCTGCCCATGCGCTGGTCGATGCCGATCCAGCCATCGCTTGCTGCGTCGGCCCGACCTTGCTGGGGCTGCGCACGGCAGAGGTCAGCGATGCCTCGCGCCATGTGCACGACACCGAAGTCTTTGGCCCGGTCGCCACCCTGGTGCCTTACCGCGACATCGCCCATGCGCTGGCGCTGGTGCGACGCGGTCAAGGCTCGCTGGTCACGTCGCTATACGGCAGTGACCCGGCTGCGCTGGCCAGCGCCGCACTGGAACTGGCCGACAGCCACGGCCGCGTGCACATCATTTCGCCCGACGTGGCGGCACTGCACACGGGCCACGGCAACGTGATGCCGCAGTCGCTGCACGGCGGGCCTGGCCGCGCGGGTGGTGGCGAAGAACTGGGCGGCCTTCGGGCGCTCAATTTTTACCACCGCCGCAGCGCCGTGCAGGCCAGCACAGCAGTGCTGGCGCACTTGAAACCTGTCAATGAATAAGCGCTTGCCCTGTTAAAAATGAGATTGAGGAGACAAACATGGCACCAACACTTGCACAAGGCTCACGGCCAGCGACCCCCGGCCCACGCTTTAATTTTGCGCAGCACCTGATTGACTGCAACGTCAGCCGGCCCGCCAAAATCGCCCTGATCGATGATGTCGGGCAGCTCAGCTATGGCGAGTTGGCGGAACGGATTAGGCGCGTCGCTGCCGGCTTGCTGGCACTGGGTCTGCGCCGTGAAGAGCGCGTGCTGCTGCTCATGCACGACAGCAGCGACTGGGTGCTGAGTTTTCTGGGCGCGATGTACGCCGGGCTGGTTCCGGTGGCGGTGAACACCCTGCTGACCGCCGACGACTACGCCTTCATGTTGCAGCACAGCCGCTCGCAGGCCGCGTTGGTGTCGGACGCGCTGCTGCCGATCTTGCGACAAGCCATGGCGCAGGGCGGACATGAAGTCCAGGCTGTGGTGGTGTCCCGACCAGCCGCAACATTAATAAATGGCGAAGTATCTTTGGACGCTTTGATCGAGCGCAGCGCGCCCTTGGAGAAAGCGGCGGCGACCAGCCCGGACGATCCTGGTTTTTGGTTGTATTCGTCAGGCTCCACCGGCCGTCCGAAAGGCACCACCCACACCCACGCCAATCCCTACTGGACCGCCGAGTTGTATGGCAAAGCCGTTCTCGGCTTGCAAGAAAAAGATGTCTGCTTTTCAGCCGCCAAGCTCTTTTTTGCCTACGGCTTGGGCAACGGTTTGAGTTTTCCCTTGAGCGTGGGCGCGACCGTTGTGCTAATGGCTGAGCGGCCGACGCCCGACGCCACCTTCAAGCGCTGGAAAGAGCAGCAGCCGACGGTCTTTTTTGGCGCACCGACAGGCTTCGCGGGCATGCTGGCCTCGGCGAACTTACCCGCCAAAAACGAAGTGGCTTTGCGTTTGGTGTCGTCTGCTGGCGAAGCCTTGCCGGCTGACTTGGGTCAGCGTTTCACCGCCCACTACGGCGTAGAGATCATTGACGGCATCGGTTCCACCGAGATGTTGCATATTTATGTGTCCAACATTCCCGGCAAAGTGCGCTACGGCACCACCGGCTGGCCGGTGCCTGGCTATGACGTCGAGTTGCGCGGTGACGACGGCTTGCCGGTCGCCGATGGCGAGACCGGCGACCTTTACGTGCGCGGCCCGAGTGCAGCTTTGCTGTACTGGGGCAACCGCGACAAAACGCGCGAAACCTTTCAGGGCGCTTGGACCAAGAGCGGCGACAAATATGTGCGCAACGCCGACGGCACTTACACCTACTCCGGCCGCAGCGACGACATGCTCAAGGTCAGCGGCATTTATGTGTCGCCATTCGAAGTCGAAGCGACTTTGGTGCAGCACTCGGCTGTGCTGGAAGCTGCTGTGATCGGCATGACCGACAGCGAGGGTTTGACCAAAACCAAGGCTTTCGTGGTGCTCAAGTCGGGGCAAATGGCCACGGCCGATGAACTCAAGGCCTTTGTCAAAGAACGCTTGGCCCCGTACAAATACCCGCGCGTGATCGAGTTTTTGCCGGAGTTGCCGAAGACGGCTACTGGCAAGATTCAGCGCTTCAAACTGCGCGACATGGACAAGACATCCGCATGATGCAGAGCACCTTGACGGCCGAGATCGATTGGGCTGGACGGGCTGTGCGCGTCGAATACCAGTGGCTGGGCGAAGAAAATTCCGACGCGCCGCTGCTGGTTTTTTTGCACGAAGGTCTAGGCTCGTTGTCGATGTGGCGCGACTTCCCGCAGACGCTGTGCCGTGCCTTGGGCTGCCGCGGGCTGGTCTATTCACGACCCGGCTACGGCCAGTCGACCCCACGTGCGGCTGACGACGTTTGGGCGCCCGACTTCATGCACCGCCAAGCGCATGAGGTGTTGCCCGCTTTGCTGCTGGCCTTGGGCGTGGACACCGCTGCCAACCCACCTTGCTTGCTGGGCCACAGCGATGGTGGCTCGATCGCTTTGCTGTACGCTGCACGTTTCCCGAATCGTGTGGCCGGCGCGGTGCTCTTGGCGCCGCACATCAGGGTGGAAGACATCTCGGTCAGCAGCATTGCTAAAACGCGCACAGCTTATGTAGAAACCGATTTGCGCCAGCGCTTGGCGCGCCACCATGCAGACCCCGATTCTGCTTTTTGGGGCTGGAACAAAATCTGGCTAGACCCGGCTTTCCGGTCATGGACGATCGTGGCGGACGTTGCCACCATCACTTGCCCGTTGTTGGCGATACAGGGACTCGACGACGAGTACGGCACACTGAGCCAAATTCGCGACATTGCCACAAGCGTGCCGCAGACCGAGTTGTTTGAACTGGCAGAATGCGGCCATTCCCCGCACC
Organism: Comamonadaceae bacterium; assembly: GCA_947451205.1. Taxonomy (GTDB): domain Bacteria; phylum Pseudomonadota; class Gammaproteobacteria; order Burkholderiales; family Burkholderiaceae_C; genus Polaromonas. Next base: position 15,621 of record CANFZL010000004.1, on the reverse strand, counting down.
GCGACCAGCCAGCGCAGTTGATCGCGCGCATTGAAGCATTTTTCAAACACCATTTTCCACTCACCCAGCCAGCCTAACAACCACCCGAAGGAGACAAGATGAAACCAATCCAAATGACCCGCCGCCCGCTCGTGGCCGCCCTAGCCGCCCTCAGTTTGCTGGCCAGCGCCAGCACTGCGCTGGCACAAGCGCCGGCCAAGCTCAAAGTCGGCCTGATGCTGCCGTACACCGGCACTTTTGCCTCACTGGGCACGGCGATTGAAAATGGTTTTCGTCTGTACGTCGCTGAAAACGGCGGCAAGCTGGGTGGTCGTGAGATCGAGTTCTTCAAAGTCGACGACGAGTCGGACCCCTCCAAGGCAACGGACAACGTCAACAAACTGATCAAGCGTGACAACGTGGATGTGCTGATCGGCACCGTGCATTCAGGCGTGGCCATGGCCATGGCCAAAGTGGCCAAAGACAGCGGTACGTTGTTGATCGTGCCCAACGCGGGTGCTGACGCCGTGACGGGCCCAATGTGCGCCGTCAATATTTTCCGCAGCTCCTTTTCCAACTGGCAACCCGGCTACGCCATGGGCGAAGTCATGGCTAAAAAAGGACTTAAAAAGGTCGTCACCATCACCTGGAAATACGCAGCCGGCGACGAGTCCGTGAAAGGGTTCAAAGAAGCCTTTGAAAAAGGTGGCGGTAAAGTCGTCAAAGAACTCAGCTTGCCGTTCCCGAACGTCGAGTTTCAATCCCTGCTGACCGACATTGCCGCCACCAAGCCGGATGCGGTTTACACCTTTTTTGCTGGCGGCGGCGCGGTGAAATTTGTCAAGGACTACGCGGCAGCCGGATTGAAGAAAAATATCCCGCTGTACGGTTCAGGCTTCCTGACCGATGGCACGCTGGAAGCCCAAGGCGCCGACGCCGACGGCCTGCTGACGGCGCTACATTACGCGGACAGCCTTGGCACGCCGCGCGACAACGCCTTTCGCCTGAGCTACGCCAAGGCCTATAAATTGCAGCCTGACGTTTACGCTGTGCAAGGTTACGACGCCGGTCAAATGCTGGGTATTGGCCTGAGCGCCGTCAAAGGCGATGTGAGCAAGAAAGCCGAATTTGCTGCTGCCCTGCACAAAGCCAAAATTGACAGCCCACGCGGCCCCTTCACCATTTCCAAGTCGAACAACCCGGTGCAAGACTTTTACTTGCGCCAGGTCACAGGCAAAGAAAATAAAGTGATTGGGATTGCCAGCAAAGGCTTGTCTGACCCTGGCCGTGGCTGCCGTCTTTAAACCGCTCTGCACAGAGGTTTGCCCATGGATTTGTCGATCTTTTTAATTCAGTGCCTGAACGCACTGCAATACGGCTTGCTGCTGTTTTTGGTGGCCTCAGGCTTGACACTGATCTTCGGAATCATGGGCGTCATCAACTTGGCGCATGGCAGTTTCTACATGATCGGCGCCTACATGGCGTACGCGCTGGCACCGTTTGTAGCGATGACGTTTGGCGGCGGATTTTTCGCTACCTTGTGCGTCGGGCTGGTGCTGGCGGTGATTCTGGGCTACGTGCTCGAATGGGCGTTTTACAGCTTCTTGTACGACCGCGAACACCTGCAGCAGGTGCTCATGACCTACGGTTTGATTCTGGTCTTTGAAGAGTTGCGCAGCATCTTGGTGGGCGACGACGTGCATGGCGTCGATGTGCCGGCGCTGCTGTCCGGCACGCTGGCATTGGGCGACGTCATGACCTACCCGGTTTACCGTCTGTTTGTGTCGGCGGTTTGTTTGGTGTTGGCGCTCGGCATGTACCTGGTGTTCACGCGCACGCGGCTGGGCATGATGATCCGCGCCGGCAGCACGAACCGCGAAATGGTGCAGTCGCTGGGCATTGACATCAAATTTTTATACCGCGTGGTATTCGCTGCGGGCGTAGCGATTGCTGTGTTGGCCGGCATGGTGGCCGCACCGGTGTCGTCGGTTTACCCGGGCATGGGCAACAGTGTGCTCATCATCTGTTTTGTGGTGGTGGTCATCGGCGGCATTGGCTCCATAAGGGGAGCGCTCCTGGCATCGCTGTTGATCGGTGTGGTCGACACCTTTGGCAAGGTGTTGCTACCCGAAGCCGCCGGTGTGTTGGTCTATGTGCTGATGGCCTTGATCCTGCTGTGGAAGCCGGACGGACTTTTCAAGGCGGGATGAGCGATGTTCAATTCTAAAAATTTATTCGCCATCGCGTCCTTTGTGGCGTTAGGGCTTTACCCGTTGGTCAGCGGCAGCTACGGCATTGACTTGGTCACCAAGATCATGATCTTTGCGGTCTTTGCGCTCAGCCTGGAGTTGCTGGTGGGCACCACCGGCTTGGTGTGCTTTGGCCATGCCGCCTTCTTTGGGATTGGCGCGTACGCGGCGGTGTTGCTGGCCTCGCCCACCGATGCGTCGTCGCTGGCTTGGTTGCTGCCGGCCAGCGTGCTGGCCGCCAGCGCTTACGCCTTGATGGTCGGTGCCTTGTCGCTGCGGACCAAGGGTGTTTACTTCATCATGGTCACCTTGGCCTTCGCGCAGATGGCCTATTACGTGGTGCATGACACACCACTGGGCGGCGGCACAGACGGCATTTACCTGATGGTCAAACCGACGCTAGGCACATGGCTTGACCTGGACAACGCACACGTGTTGTACGGTTTCACACTGGCTGTGTTGGTGGCGGTGTTCGGCTTTTTAGCGCTGCTGTTGCGCTCACGTTTTGGCCGGGCGCTCTCAGGCATTCGCGTCAACGAACAGCGCATGCGGGCCACCGGTTTTTCGACCTACCCCTACAAGCTGGGTGCCTTTGTGATTTCTGGCGGCATTGCCGGTCTGGCGGGATTTCTGTTCGCCATCAAAGACGGCTACGTAAATCCCGAGATGATGAGCTGGCACCTCTCGGGTGCGGTGCTCATCATGATTATTTTGGGTGGGCTCGGCGATTTGCGTGGTGCGCTGATCGGTGCGTTTGCCTTTGCGCTGCTACAGGAATTCTTCAAATCTGAAGCGATCTTTGGCGCCTTTGCGAAACATTGGAACATGGGTTTGGGCTTGACCATCATCGCCAGCGTGGTCTTGCTGCCGCGCGGTCTGGTGGGTTTACCAGGACAAATCAAGGCACGGCTGACCGGTCGTCGCGGTGAAGAAGAAGGAGCGCGCCATGAAGCCGTCTGAAAGCGTTCCCGACATCTTGCTGCGCGGGCAGGAGATCAGCCGCCGTTGGGGCGGGCTGCTGGCGCTTGACAAGGTCTCGTTGGCACTTGAGCGCGGGACCGTGCATGCGGTCATCGGCACCAACGGCGCGGGCAAGTCCACGCTCATCAACATCTTGTCAGGCGAAATCGAGCCGTCTAGCGGCCGGGTCGAGTTGATGGGTCAAGACGTGACTGGCTGGACTCAGCCGCGGCGCGCCCGTGCCGGGCTGGGGCGCAGCTACCAACGCAACACGATTTACCCGAGCTTCTCTGTGCTTGAAAACTGCCGCTTGGCGGCCCAGGCGGGTATCCAAAAGCCATGGCTTTTTTGGCAGAATGCACAGCGCTGCGAAGCAAGCCTGGCGGCAGCGTACGCCGCTGCCGAGCGCAGCGGTTTGAGGCCACTGCTGGACCGCGATGCCGGCCTGCTGTCGCACGGCCAAAAGCGCCAGCTTGAAATCGCCATGTGCCTGGCCACGGCGCCCGACGTGCTGCTGCTCGACGAACCTCTGGCGGGCATGGGCGCTGAAGAAACCGAGCGCATGCTGGCCTTGTTGGCCGAACTCAAACAAGGGCATGCCATCTTGCTGGTCGAGCATGACATGGACGCCATTTTTCGCATCGCTGACTGCATCACGGTGATGGTCAATGGTTGCGTGATCGCGACCGACACGCCGGCAGCCATACGCAGCAATCCGCTGGTGCAGGCTGCTTATCTCGGGGAGCATTGACATGAGCAAGCTATATGCAACCGCATCCATGTCGGACGATGTTTCGGTGGCTTCTGTCGATCTGCTGCTGGACGCGCACGCGATCCATGCTTGGTACGGTTCCAGCCATGTGCTGCACGGCATCGACCTGCAAATCGGGCGCGGTGAAACGATCGGTCTGCTCGGCCGCAACGGCATGGGCAAAAGCACGCTAATACGCAGCCTACTCGGTCATGTGGCGCAGCGCGAGGGACATTTGACGCTGTTCGGCAAGGACTGCTCGCGCGCCAAACCGCACGAAGTGGCGCGACTCGGTGTGGCTTATGTGCCCGAGGGGCGCGGCGTTTTCCCCAACCTGACGGTGCGAGAAAATTTGGTGATGGCCGCCCGGCTTGGCCGTGACGGGCGCAACGACTGGTCGCTAGAGCGGGTGCTGGAAACCTTTCCGCGGTTGCAAGAGCGAATCAGCAACCTCGGTGCGCAGTTGTCCGGTGGTGAGCAGCAAATGCTGTCCATCGGCCGCGCGCTGATGCAGCACCCTGAACTCATCATTTTGGACGAAGCCACTGAAGGACTGGCACCGCTGATCGTGGCCGACATCTGGCGCGTGATCGGACAGATCCGCGCCAGCGGCATCGCCACCTTGATCGTTGACCGAGACTACCGCAAGGTGTTGGCCCATTCCGACCGAGCCATCGTGCTGCAAAAAGGGCTGGTGGTTTTGCAGGGTTCCGCCCCTGCGGTGGCTGCCAGTGCTGCGCTGGCAGGATTTTTGGGAGTTTAAGCTTGCGTTCAGCCTAGGCCGTTGGGTACAAGCCCAGCTCCTGCATCCGCAATCTCGCCAAGCCATAAAGCGCATCGGTGAAGGGCGTCGGCAGTCCCGTGATCTGGCCCAACTCTCTGACTGCGCCGACCAGCGCATCAAGCTCCACCGAGCGCTTCGCCTCCACGTCTTGCAACATCGAGGTTTTAAAGGCGCCGAGTTTGCGCGTGACTGCATGCCGGTCTTCCGGGTTTTGATCGATCGGAATCCCGATCGCTGCGCCAATCGATTTAGCCTCCAGCATGACTTGCGAGATGAAGTTCAACACGAATGGGTCATTCAAAATTTTGTCCGTCGCGGCACCGGTCAAAGCGCTGACGGGATTGATCGTCATATTGCCCCACAGCTTGTACCAAGTGTCTTTTTGAATTTGCGCCGACAGCGTGGTGTCGAACCCGGCGTTTTGTAGCAAGGTGTGCAGGGCTTGAACGCGCTCAGACACCAGGCCAGAAGGCTCACCAATGATCAGACCGTTGCCGAAGTGATGTTGCACTTCAGCCGGGCTGCGCAGTGAGCAGCTGGCGTGCACCACACAGCCGATGACATGCTCTGCGGGAATCGATTGAGCGATGCGGCCCTGCGGGTCCACGCTGGACAAGGAGGTGTTGGCGTGCGCACCGCCAAAGCCTTGCAAGAACCACCAGGGAACACCGTTCATCGCCGTCAAGACGACCGTGTTCGGTCCTAAGAGCGGTGCGATATGTGCAGCGACATCCGCGAGACTCGGCGCTTTGACGGCCACGATGACCAGATCTTGCACGCCTAAATCAGCCGGATGGTCGCTGGCAGTGAGCGCACTGTGCGAGGTCAAAACGCCCAACATGTGCAGGCGAAGGCCAGAGGTCTTCAGTGCCGCCAGGGTCTCGCCACGCGCGACAACGGACAGCTCAACCCCGGGCTGCTGCGCTAAGCGTGCACCGATCCAGCCGCCGATAGAACCTGCGCCGTAGATGGCAATTTTTTGAAACATCATGGCGGGTTAGTCATGCGTATAAACGAAATTGATTTTGCGCCGTCTGCAGTGAAGAAATTAAAGTGAGACGCCGCCGCTCACTTCAATCGTCGCGCCGTTGACATAACTGGCTTCGTCACTGGCGAGGAAAGCATACACGTTGGCAACCTCTTCGGGCTGCCCAATCCTTTTTAACCAGCAACCATTTTTGATCTTATCGAGCTGTTCAGGCGGCACGGTGTCTAAGATATGTGTCGCAATGGATCCAGGGACAACCGCGTTCACGCGGATGCCTTTAGATCCCAGCTCTCGGGCCCATGTTTTCGTAAGTCCTATCACGCCAGCTTTCGTCGCAGCGTAGTTGCCCTGACCGAAATTTCCATAAACACCGGTGATGCTGGAGGTGTTGATGATCGAGCCTGTTCCGCGGGCAAGCATGTGCTTGGCGACCACTTGCGTGCAGTGGAAAGCACCTTTGAGGTTGACGTTGATAACGGCATCCCAATCTTCTTCCGTCATATTGATGAGCCTAGCGTCCTTTGTGATACCGGCGTTGTTCACCAAGGTGTCAATCCGATGTAAACGGGTTTGAACGTCGTAGACCATTGCCTCGACTGTTTGGCGATCAGTGACGTCTACAAAATAGCTGTAGGCGCGTCCGCCTTCAGCGCGGATGCTGACGGCAGCATTTTCAGCCAGTTCTTTATCTCGGTCGCAGACAATTGAAACAGCGCCCTCCGATGAAAACTTCCTAGCCGATGCCAATCCAATGCCGTTGGCGGATCCGGTGATGATGCAAACTTTGTCAAGTAAACGCATGGTACTTATCGGGGGAAATGAGGTTAATCAACTTTGAAACCGCTGGCTTTGACCACACGATCCCAGCGAATATTTTCAGCGGCGATCATGTTTTTAACCTCGGCAACAGAAGTCCCCGACACACTGAAACCAGCTTCTTCAAGTTTTTGTTTGACGTCAGGTGATTGGATGGCGCCGACAACTTGTGCATTCAGTGTTGCAATGATGTTGGGTGGTGTGCCGGCTGGGACAAAGACGGCGAACCAAGCAGAAAAATCAGCTTTTGGAAACCCTGCCTCAATGAAAGTCGGCACATCTGGAACCAGTGCCGAGCGTTTCGGAGCAGTGGTTGCTAAGCCGCGCATCTTGCCGCCCTTGATTTGTGCCATGCCCAAAGCAACAGATACAAAAGCACCTTGAACGTCGCCAGTCACAATGGCTGTGACCGCGTCGCCGGTAGCGCGGTAATGGATCGGTTCCACTTTGAAGCCGGCGATCTCTGCAAAAACTTCGGCCCCAAAGTGGCCCGGTGTTCCCGCGCCAAAAGTGCCGAAATTAACTTTGCCTGGATTGGTTTTGGCTGCCTTGACAAAATCTGCGACAGTTTTAAAGGGTGAGTTGGCCGGTACCACCAAAATAAAATCGGTCCGGGCCACTTCAGAGATAGCCACCAATTCTTTGGCCGGATCGTATTGGAGTTTTGTAAACGCGGACGGCGCAATGCTGATGGCGCTGACATCAGCAATCAATAAGTTATAGCCATCAGGCATCGCTTTGGCGATCGACAGGGCTGCAATTTGTCCGCCTGCACCAGACTTGTTGTCGACCAAAACGGGCTGTTTGAGCTTTTCACCGAGTTTGATACTCAAGGTTCGGGCCAACACGTCTGGGCCCGTTCCGGGGGCGAATCCGACAATCAATTTGACGGGTTTGTCAGGGTAGTTTTGGGCCCAACCAGGAGTTGACCCTATGCCGGCTAAAAGGATGATGGCCGTGAGTATGCTGAACGCTCTGCGTGATGTCATTTGTGTCTCCGTGTGTTTAAAAATTACTGACCTGAGTAAAGGGGTGAGCGCTTTTCCATGAAGGCCCGCGGACCTTCTTTTGCGTCGTCGCTGGCTAAAACAAGTTGTTTGCTTTCATCCTCGAGCAGATAGCCTGCAGACAGAGGCAATCCGCTTGCTTGGATGGCCGTCTGCTTGACGCGCTGCACAGCAAGAGGCCCATTCATGGCGATACGCTGTGCGATCTCCAAGGCTTTGGCCATGACTTCGGCTGCAGGCACCGCGTAATTAACTAAGCCCATGCTCACTGCCTTTTCAGCGGTCACTGAATCGCCAGTCAGCAGTAATTCCATGGCCTGGCAATAGGCTATTTGCCTAGGAAGTCGGACGATTGAGCCGGCAAATGGAATGAGAGCTCGCTTGACTTCGGGCAGGGCAAAGGTGGCGTGATGCGCAGCAATTCTGATGTCTGTGCCCAACATCATTTCGAAACCGGCCGCAAAGCATGCGCCGTTAATGGCTGCAATGATGGGTTTATGAAGCTCAAACTCTCGCAAGGACGATGCCGCCAAGACAAAAGGGTCTTCCAGTAGACGTTTGTCCCACTGATCCATGGCGGGTCTGGCGCCGGTCATTAATGGAAGCGTGCTGCCCAGATCACCGCCTGCGCAGAATGCTTGGTCGCCAGCGCCCGTCAAAATCATCACCCGCAGCTGATCGTCATGCTTGAAGTCAAGCAGCGCTTCTGCAAAGCGACAAAGCATTTCGGGCGTCAAGGCATTGCGGGATTGAGGACGATTGAAGGTCACCGTGGCGATGGCATCCTTCTTGTCATAAATAAGCGTGCTCATGTGATGTCAAGCCCGGATTGACTGATGTTGCCAATTTTGTAATGCATTGGGAAGTTGCTCATCAGATGTTTAACCGAGTCGGTCAGGGTAGCGTCGTCATCAGTCGCCTGAAGAATGAAATACAGGGTCACTTTAGAGGCCTCTTCAGTGACTTTCAGCGTTATCTTTGAAGACAAGCCAGACACTTCAAGCCGATTGTTGATAACGCGCTCGATGGCCATGATTTTGAGCGCCGGTTTATAAATTTTTCCAATCACTGTCATGGGAATGGCGTCTAAAAAATCGATTCTTTTCGGATAGGCAGGTCTCTCGGGTATCCGTTTGTTGGCGAATTCAGAGAGTTCAGCTTCAGTTAATGTTGAGCCAGGTTTCAATGTCACAAATGCCACAGGAATTTCTCCTGCATATTCGTCTGGAGCGCCTACTGCCGAAGCCATCAAGACATCTGGATGGCTGAGCAGCGCATTTTCGATGACTTGCGGGTCGATGTTGTGGCTACTTCGGATGATGAGATCTTTGGCTCTTCCCGTGATAAAAATTCTGCCTTCAGGGTTGATGTGGCCAATGTCACCGGTGATCAACTCTCCATCCGCCGTGAACGTGCCAGGGTTGCGTTCGGACTCTGTGTAGCCGGGCCCTACATTCGGGCCTTTGATGCAGAGAATGCCCGTTTCCCCTGGTGCAAGTTCTTTGCCGGCGTCGTTGATGGTGAAGACGCGGGTGAAGGGCAAAGCTAGGCCACATGAGCCAGGTATTCGTTCGGAATTCATGGGCTCAATAGCGATAACGCCGGCACACTCCGTCATACCCAAAATATTTCGAACTGGAATGCCAAATTTCCGTTCAAAATTAGCCGCCAGCTCGCTCGGCAACGGGGAACCGCCTGTGAAAAGGGCTCTGACGGTTTGAATGTCAGCAGACCCCGTTGGAACGTTGATCAAGGCGGTCATGACAGTGGGAACAGCGGCGAGGATGGTGGCGCCATGCTTTTCAACAAAATCCCAGTAGCGCTCTACAAAGCCTTTGTTCCTCATTCCCAACAATGTTGGCAACAGTACTTCACCACCAGCGAGCAGCGTTGAGAGCCCGTAAACAAACGATCCGGCGACGTGAAAAAGTGGAAAGCCGTTGAGGACGACATCGCCAGGTTGCGTTACATACATGTTCGCGGCACCCCAGGCTGCGTGAAGTTGGTTGCCGTGGGTGTGCTGTGCTAGTTTGGGCTTACCCGTGGTCCCACCTGTGTGGAACAGAGCTGCAACTGACTGTTCATGGAGGCGGCGATCGCGCTCTAAAGTCGAGCCGTCCATCTTTTTTAATTCGACATTGAAGTTGAGTGCACCGGGGGCACCGCCGACTGCGAGGATGTGTTGAAGGTCGGGGCATCGGTTTTGAAGTTCTGTGACGCGAGCCCAAATATCCAGTTCAGGGTTGGGGCCCAAGGCCACCAAAATAGTTGCCCCCGAAGCGTTCACCAAATCAGCGATGTGCTCTGCGTCTAGGAGATAGTTGATCGGGCATACGACCCCGGCAGTCTCCCCGCCAAATAAAGTGAAATAGGCCTCCGGAATGGCTGGCAGCAGCATGGCGATGCGCGGCTCAGCACCTTTCGCCAAGTCAGTAAATAAGTTGGCGACTCGTCGAAGGTCCGCAATAAATTCTGAATACGTCCAACTCTCGGCTGGTTGCGTTGTCTCCGCAGTGGTAATGAAAGTCAGTGCTTTCAGCGCACCGTACTTGTCTGCGGCAGCATTCAGGCCGGCGTACACATTGGTGTACGGCATGAAATCGGCATAGGGTTTTGCCTCAATTTTTTGAATGTCGCAAGCGTTGCTAATTGAGGAAATTTGCATGATGAAGGCGTCGAAAATTAACTATTTGTCTGACATTAAGTCTGAATAGACTTGAGGAAAACAAGCATTCAACAATAGTAAACTTCGACGAAATTAAAGTCAGTCCTCCGAGAGGTGGACGGGAAAACCCTAGGTCTGGAGGCCTCGCATGCAACTGATACCGGTTGAATCTGGCAAGAGCCAACATTCAGGCGACGAGCATGCCAATAACGCCTTGGCGGGGATGATTTCGTCCATGGGCAGCGCCTCGTTCGGCCGAGAAGGGCTGGTTCAACTGAACCATTGGATGCCACTTTGCTGGTGGTCCATTTACACCGTTTTTGAAAAAAAACCGCCGAGCTTGCATGGTCATGGCAGTTATGACGTTCCAGATGGAACGCTGGATTCATGGGCGGTTTACAAGAACTCGCTGTACCGACATGACGAAACATTTCACGCCGCCCGCGATTACACGGAGGGTGGTCGAACGGCGTTGGTGCACTGGGTGGCGAAGGAAATTCCAGCCCCGCATCGTGCGGAGATATACGAAAAACACAATTTGCGGGAGCGGCTTTCAGTTGTGGCGAGAACGCCCGATGATGGTTTGTTTGCGGTCAATCTGTACCGAGAAAATGCTCAGCCGGCCTTCACTGACGCGGCAATTGACGGCGTTAGACATGTCGCGTCTTTGCTCATGGCCTGTGTGCAGCGCCATGTTGTGCTGATGACGCCAGCTTTTGCGGGGTGCTCGCCGTTAGATCAATTGCCCCGTCGTGAAAAAGAAGTCTGCGAGCGATTGCTCAAAGGTTGGACGCAAGACGGCATCGCCGCGGATCTTGGCTTGACCCCGTCCACCGTCAAAACATACCGGAACCGTGCGTTTGCGAGCCTGAACATTCACACACGGCATGAGCTGTCCGCGCTTGTATCAGGATTTCCGCGAAGCTTGGGACGCGACACGCTCGGTTAGAGCGCGTACCTCGTTGGCACTCGGTCATCGAAATTCATTTCCTCAAGCTAGTCCCAACAACCGAACCGCGTTGTCTTTCAAAATCCCGGGCATCACCTCGGGCTTGAAGCCGGCTTCTTGAAACTCTTTCATCCAGCGATCGGGGGTGATCAGCGGGTAGTCGCTGCCAAAAAGAATGCGGTCCTTTAAAAGCGTGTTGGCGTATTGCACCAGCTGCTTAGGAAAGTATTTGGGACTCCATCCACTCAGGTCAATCCAAACGTTGGGTTTATGAGTAGCCACGCTGAGCGCTTCGTCTTGCCACGGAAAACTGGGGTGGGCCATGACGATTTGCATGTCCGGAAAATCAATCGCAACGTCATCCAGGTGCATTGGGTTGCTGTATTCCAAGCGAAGCCCGCCGCCGCAGCGCATGCCACTGCCAATGCCGCTGTGACCGGTGTGAAAAATAGCGGGCAATTTGTACTCGTTGATCACCTCATAAATCGGCCAGGCCATCCGGTCGTACGGGTGGTAACCCTGCACGGTAGGGTGAAACTTGAAGCCTTTGATGCCGAACTCTTCAATCAAGCGCCGCGCCTCACGCGCACCCATCTTTCCTTTGTGCGGGTCAATGCTGGCGAAGGCGATCATCATGTCGGCGTTGGCCTTGGCCGCCTCGGCGATTTCTTCGTTCGGAATGCGTTGACGCCCCATCTGAGATTCAGCGTCGACCGTGAACATCACCAGTCCAATTTTTCGCTCGCGGTAATAGGCGATGGTTTCCGCAATCGTCGGGCGGCGACTGTTGCGGAAGTACTTGTCCGCAGCACGGTCAAATTCCTCGCCATAGTTGTCAAACGGGTTCCAGCAACTGACTTCGGCGTGGGTGTGAATGTCAATCGCGATGAGGTTCTGATGGTCCATAAAAGTTTCAAATAAAGAGTGAAAAAAGCCAGGCAGCCTAGGGTAAACACTGATCAAACGAGGCTAAAAACCTCTTGAGTTGCTTATATCTTATAACCATAATTCAGCCCAGAAAGAACCAACACCATGAGCAGCAAAGACATTCAATTCGAATTGTGCGGGGACCAAAAAGAAGTCGCTGTCATCCGCTTGACCCGCCTCGCCAAGCGCAACGCTTTAAACGATGCCCTCATTCTGGCACTGCGCGATATCTTTGAAAAATTGCCGTCCAGCGTGCGCGCCGCCGTCATTGATGGCGAGGGCGAACACTTTTGTGCCGGCCTTGATTTGAGCGAACTTCAAGACCGCGATGCCGGCCAAGGTTTGCATCACTCCCGCATGTGGCACGCCGCGCTGGAGCGTGTGCAGTACGGTCCGGTGCCCGTCATTGCCGCCCTGCACGGCGCTGTGGTTGGTGGTGGTCTTGAACTGGCCAGCGCTTGCCATATTCGTGTCGCCGATGAGTCTACTTTTTATGCACTGCCCGAAGGCTCGCGCGGAATTTTTGTGGGCGGCGGTGGCTCGGTGCGCATTCCGCGCCTGATCGGCACGGCGCGCATGACCGACATGATGTTGACCGGTCGAGTCTTCAATGCACAAGACGGTGAGCGCATCGGTCTGGCCCAGTACCTGGTGCCGCAAGGAACAGCTTTTGACAAGGCGTATGCCTTGGCCGTGCGGATTGCGACCAATGCGCCGCTGACCAATTACGCGCTGACCCATGTGCTGCCGCGCATTGCGGAACAACCGGCAGATCAAGGTTTTATGACGGAAGCCATGATGGCGGCGATTGCCCAAAGTGCACCAGAGGCCAAAGCGCGGGTTCGCGCCTTTCTGGAAGGCCGCGCTGGCAAGGTCACAAAAGAGTCATGACCATGCAAACGCCTCAATTTCGCCCGCTGACCTTTGGCGTCACCCGCGTGAAGCTGCGAGACGGTGCGCCTGGCGTGCACTACCTAGCCGCCGACCAAGCGCTGGCCGACTACCCAACACGCATGACTGATCGCCTGCAGCATTGGGCTGAGACCACGCCGGATCGAATCTTCATCGCTAGACGCGAAAAGTTGGCAGGCGGCGGCAGCGGTGACTGGCAAGAGATCAGTTATGCGCAAGCGTGGGCGAGTGCACGCAGCATCGCTCAGGCCTTGATAGACAGGGGCTTGAACGCTGAGCGGCCGGTGGCGATTCTGTCTGAAAATGACTTGGAACATGCGCTGCTGTCTTTGGGCTGCTTGGTCGCAGGCGTCCCGTTTGTCCCGACCTCACCGCCTTATTCCTTGGTCAGCCAGGACTTCGACAAACTGCGTCATGTCCTGAAGACCGTCACCCCCGGTTTGGTGTTTGCGGCGGATGCTGCGCGCTACGCCAAAGCCATCACAGCGACCGTTGGCGCTGACACAGACGTTATTCTCACGCAGGGTCACTTGGGCGATCGCACCAGCACTGCATTTCAAACATTGCTAGATACCGTGGCGACGCCTGCCGTGGATGCCGCCATGGCGGCCACAGGCCCCGACACGATCACCAAGTTCCTGTTCACCAGCGGCTCCACCAAGATGCCGAAGGCGGTGATCAACACCCAGCGCATGTGGTGCGCCAACCAGCAGCAAATGATCCAAAGCATGCCCGTGCTGGCCGAACAACCACTGGTGTTGGTGGACTGGTTGCCCTGGAACCACACCTTCGGCGGCAATCACAATGTCGGCATGGTGATCTACAACGGCGGCACGCTGTACATCGATGACGGCAAGCCAACACCCGCCTTGATGGCCGAGACGCTGCGCAACTTGCGTGACATCGCACCCACGGTGTACTTCAATGTGCCGACCGGTTTTGAGGCCATCGCCAACGCCATGAAGACCGATGCCGCACTGCGCAGCAAACTTTTGTCACGCGTGAAGATGTTCTTTTATTCGGGGGCCGCGCTGGCCCAGCCGATCTGGGATGGCTTGTATGCGGCCCAAGAAAAAGAAATCGGCGAGCGGATCGTGATGTCCACTGGTTTGGGCATGACGGAGTCCGGTCCGTTTGCGATTTTTGTCACCAACCCGAATGTCAAAGCGGGCGATTTGGGTGTGCCGACACCGGGCATGACGCTCAAACTGGTCGACATGGATGGCAAGACAGAAGTGCGTTACCGTGGTCCCAACATCACACCCGGTTACTGGCGAGCACCCGAAGAAACCGCCGCGCATTTCGACGACGAAGGCTTTTTTTGCTCAGGTGATGCGGTCAAGTGGATCGATGAAACCGACGTTCATCAGGGTCTGAAGTTCGATGGCCGTATTGCCGAAGACTTCAAGTTGGCCACGGGCACATTTGTCAGCGTGGGTCCGCTGCGCGCCAAGATCATTGCGGCGGGCGCGCCCTATATTCAGGACGTCGTGTTGACCGGTATCAACCTCAAGGAGGTCGGTGCGATGGTCTTCCCGACGCAGGCGGTGCGGGCCTTGAGCGGTTTGGATGCCTCGGTGCCGATGGCCGATGTGCTGGCCAGTGCGCCCGTCAACGCGCAGTTTCAAAAAATCATCAATCAGCTGGCTTTAGGCGCCACCGGCAGTGCCAGTCGCATCGCCCGCATGTGTCTGTTGGCTGAGCCACCGACCATCGACCGCAGCGAAGTCACGGACAAGGGCTCGATCAACCAGCGCGCCGTGCTGATGCACCGCGCAGAAACGGTGGACGCGCTGCATGCCGACAAGCTGCACTGCATTCTGAAACCCATCACGGCTTGAAAGTCCAAAACACCATGGCAAGCAAAGGTTTTTTCTCCCACTTCGACGACGTTTGGATGCTCGACGGCGTGCGCACGCCGATGGTCGACTACTGCGGCGCACTGGGCCATATTTCGCCGACCGATCTCGGCATCAAAGTGGCGCGTGCCGTGCTGGCGCGCAGTGGCGTTCCCGGCGAGCACATCGGTACAGTGATTGCCGGCAACATGGCCCCGGGCGACTTTGACCAATTCTTTTTGCCGCGTCATATTGGGCTGTACGCGGGCGTGCCCGTCGAGGTACCCGCCCTGATGGCGCAGCGCATTTGCGGCACCGGGTTTGAGTTGTTTCGCCAAGCCGGCGAGAGCATTCAAAGCGGCGCGTGTGAGGCCGCACTGGTGGTTGGCACCGAAAGCATGACGCGCAACCCGATAGCCGCTTTCAGTCACCGCACGGGCTTCAAGCTGGGCGCACCGGTCGACTTCAAAGACTACATGTGGGAGGCCCTGAAAGACCCGGCGGCCGGCATTAACATGATCCAGACGGCAGAGAACCTGGCTAAAAAATACAGCATCACGCGTGAGCAGGTCGACGAATTTTCCTCGGCCTCGTTTGCCAAGGCGGTGGCCGCGCAGCAAGCCGGTTTTCATGCGGGTGAGATCGTCCCGGTGACCACCGAAAAGTTCGAGCTGACAGGTTACACATCACGCGGTATCAAGCTGCAAGGAAAAATCACTGAGGTTACTCACGACACGCATGCCCGCATCTCGCCCGTCGAGGTGCTGGCCAAGCTGCGCGCTGTCTACGAAGGTGG
>CANFZL010000003.1 GCA_947451205.1 Comamonadaceae bacterium | reverse complement strand
TGCGCAACTGCTCGGCGGCAAACGGGTAGTGCGTGCAGCCGAGCACCAGTGTGTCGATCTGGCCAATGTGGGTTCCGAATGAACCCATGGCCTGCGTGTACTGGGCGCACAGCGTTTCGATCTCCGAAGTGTCGTCACTGCCAGCGCTGTGTTCGATCGCATCGGCCAAGCCGTCGCAGGGCTGGAGCACAAATTCCGCTTGGCCGGCCAGCGCTGCCAGCAGCGCCTTGAACTTGCCGCTGGCCAGCGTGCCGCGGGTGGCCATGACGCCAATGCGTCGGGTCTGGCTGAGCGCCAGCGCGGGCTTCAATGCCGGCTCGACACCAATGATCGGCAAGTCTGGGTAGTCCGCGCGAAGCTGCTCGATGGCCACCGCCGTGGCCGTGTTGCAGGCGATCACCAGCGCCTGCACCTGTTGCTTCAGCAGCTCAGTCATGATAGCCCGCGATCGGGTCAACACATGCGCGTCACTGCGCTCGCCATAAGGCGCGTGGCCACTGTCGGCGATATACATGAAGCGGCTCTGCGGCAACTCCGCACGCAGCGCCTGCAAGATGCTCAGGCCGCCGATGCCACTGTCAAAAACACCGATCAGACCAGTCATGCCCTAGATAGCGCCAAGGCGCTTAAGCCGATGCGATGGCGATGGTTTTGTATTGACCCGAGGCAATTTTCTGTTGCCACTCCGCCGGGCCGGTGTTGTGCACGCTGGTGCCGCCCGCATCGACTGCGACGGTGACCGGCATGTCGACCACATCAAACTCGTAAATCGCTTCCATGCCGAGGTCTGCAAAGCCAACCACCTGGGCGGTTTTGATGGCCTTGCTGACCAGATAGGCGGCGCCGCCCACGGCCATCAGGTAAGCGCTTTGGTGTTGCTTGATGGATTCGATGGTGGCTGGGCCGCGCTCGGCTTTGCCGATCATCGCGATCAGGCCGGTTTCGCCGAGCATCATGTCGGTAAAGCTGTCCATGCGGGTGGCGGTGGTGGGGCCGGCTGGGCCGACGGCTTCGTTGCCCACTGGGTCGACCGGGCCGACGTAATAAATCACGCGGTTGGTGAAGTCAACGGGGAGCTTTTCGCCTTTGGCCAGCATGTCTTTGATGCGTTTGTGCGCGGCATCGCGGCCGGTCAGCATCTTGCCGTTGAGCAGCAGCGTGTCGCCGGGTTTCCAGCTGGCGACTTCGGCTTTGGTCAAGGTGTCGAGGTTGACTTTTTTGCTCTTGACGTAGTCAGGCGTCCAGACGACGCTGGGCCACAGATCGAGGCTGGGTGGCGTCAGATAAGTTGGGCCGCTGCCGTCGAGCACAAAGTGGGCGTGGCGGGTTGCTGCGCAGTTCGGGATCATCGCCACTGGTTTGCTGGCGGCGTGCGTCGGGTACAGCTTGATTTTGATGTCGAGCACGGTGGTCAGGCCTCCCAAGCCTTGCGCGCCAATGCCGAGTGCATTGACTTTTTCGAACAGTTCCAGCCGCATCTCTTCAATCTTGCTGAGCTTGCTGCCGGCCGAAGACTTGGCTTGCAGCTCATACATGTCGAGGTCGTCCATCAGGCTTTCTTTGGCCATCAGCACGGCTTTTTCAGCGGTGCCGCCAATGCCGATGCCGAGCATGCCCGGCGGGCACCAGCCAGCGCCCATGGTCGGCACAGTTTTGAGCACCCAGTCGACGATCGAGTCGCCCGGGTTGAGCATGACCAGCTTGCTTTTGTTCTCGGAGCCGCCGCCTTTGGCTGCAACGGTGATGTCGATTTTGTTGCCCGGCACGATCTCGGTGAAGATCACGGCAGGCGTGTTGTCTTGCGTGTTTTTGCGGTCAAAGTGCGGGTCGGCAACGATGCTGGCGCGCAGCGTGTTGTCTGGGTGGTTGTAGGCACGGCGCACGCCTTCATTGATGGCGTCTTCGAGGCTGCCGGTGAAACCTGTCAGCCGCACGTCCATGCCGACTTTCAAAAACACGTTGACGATGCCTGTGTCTTGACAGATCGGCCGGTGGCCCATCGCGCTCATTTTGCTGTTGGTCAGAATCTGCGCAATCGCGTCTTTGGCAGCCGGGCTTTGTTCGCGTTCGTAGGCGCGCGCCAGATGGGCAATGTAGTCAGCCGGGTGGTAGTAGCTGATGTATTGCAGAGCGGCGGCGACGGATTCGATGAGGTCGGCTTGTTGGATGTTGGCGGTCGTCGTCATGGGCGTATTCATGGGCATTCTCATTGGATTTTTAGGAGATCACGAAAGGGAGAGACGCTTATTTTCAGAGCGATCAAACTCTGCTAGCGTGTGCACAGCCCCTTATTTTGACAGCTAACCCAACAGGGTCCTGACATGACCATTCCAAACCACATGAACGTCCGCATGGAGAACGACAGCTTCGGTGCGATTGAGGTGCCGACTGACCGACTCTGGGGCGCGCAAACCCAGCGCTCCCTGCATCACTTTGATATTTCCGGCGAGCGTCAGCCGAAGGAATTGATTGACGCGCTGGCGCTGGTCAAACACGCCTCGGCTTTCGTCAACCTCGCGCTCGGACTGTTGCCCGGCGACAAAGCGCAAGCCATCATGGCGGCGGCGGAAGAAGTGCGGGCAGGTCACTTGCCGCATGAATTTCCGTTGGTGGTTTGGCAGACCGGCTCGGGCACGCAAACCAATATGAACATGAATGAGGTGTTGGCCAACCGAGCCAGCGAATTGCTGGGCGGCGAACGCGGCATTCGCCGCCGGGTTCATCCGAACGATGACGTGAACCGCAGCCAATCCTCGAACGACGTTTTTCCGACGGCCATGCATGTGGCTGCGGTTGTCGCCATCAGCCAGCAATTGTTGCCCGCGTTGGCCGAGTTGCGGGTCACGCTGGACGCCAAAGCGCAGGCATTTGCCGGCATTGTCAAAATCGGCCGGACCCATTTACAAGACGCCACGCCGCTGACATTGGGTCAAGAGTTCTCAGGCTACGTGTCGCAACTTGCGCATGGCGAGCAGCATGTGCGGGCCGCTTTGCCGCATCTCTGTGAACTGGCTTTGGGCGGCACCGCCGTGGGCACCGGCTTGAATGCGCCGCTGGGCTATGCTGAAAAAGCCGCCGCTGAATTGGCGCGTTTGACGGCTTTGCCTTTCGTCACCGCGCCGAATAAGTTTGAGGCGCTGGCCTCGGCCGATGCGCTTGTTCATGCGCATGGCGCGCTCAAAACGCTGGCCGCCAGTCTGATGAAAATCGCCAACGATGTGCGCTGGCTGGCCAGTGGGCCGCGCAGTGGTTTGGGTGAACTCAGCATCCCTGAAAATGAGCCCGGTTCGTCGATCATGCCGGGCAAAGTCAACCCGACCCAAAGCGAAGCCTTGACCATGCTGTGCTGCCAAGTCTTTGGCAATGATGTGGCCATCAACATGGGCGGCGCGTCAGGGAACTTTGAGTTGAATGTGTTCCGTCCTCTGATTGCGCATAACTTTTTGCAGAGCGTGCGCTTGCTGGCGGACGGCATGAAGAGCTTTAACGTGCATTGCGCGGTCGGCATTGAACCGAACCATGATCGCATTGCCGCGTTGCTGAGCCAGTCACTGATGCTGGTCACCGCGCTGAACCCGCACATTGGCTATGACAAGGCCGCCTTGATTGCCAAGAAAGCGCACCAAGAAGGCAGCACGCTGCGCGAAGCAGCATTGGCCTCGGGCCATGTGACGGGTGAGCAGTTTGACGCTTGGGTCCGACCGGAGGAGATGGTCGGCAACAGTGTTCGCTGAAGCAAACTCAGACGTTGCTGGGCTTGCTGTTCTTGCGGCGTTCAGGTACCGCGTCTTCCGGTGGCATCGCCCGACCAGGCAAGCGCAGATGCAGCGCGGCCTGTGCCATCATGTTGGCCGATACGGGCGCTGTCAGAAACACAAACAGCGTGATCAGCAGTTCGGCAAAGCCGACCCTGCCGTGCGTCGCCGAAATAATCATGCTGGCCAGCAAAATGCTGCCGACGCCCAAGGTCGAGGCTTTGGTCGGGCCATGCAGCCGCATGTAAAAGTCCGGCAATCGAATCAGGCCGATAGCGCCCACCAGCAGAAACGCGGCAGCCACCAGCAGCAGCACGGCGGCCAACCATTCGGCCATGGAAGTCAAAGTCATACCCATCATGTGTGTTGCCCCCGGCTCATTCGATGACGTCGCCGCGCGTCAGGTAGCGGGCCATCGCGACCGTTGACGCAAAGCCCAGCATGGCGACCAACAGTGCCGCTTCGAACAGCATCGGGGTGTCAAGCCGGATGCCCAGCAGCACAATCAGTGCCACGGCGTTGATGTAAAGCGTGTCAACAGCCAGCACCCGGTCGACGCTGTGCGGGCCGAAGATCAGTCGCCAGCCGCAGGGCAGCAGCGCCAACGACACCGCCACGATGGCGATGTTGAGAGCCATCTCAAGTGCAATAGTGCTCATGCTTTTTCTCCCTGTGGGGTGTCGGCGATCTCGCCAAAAATAGTCAGCAGTGGGCGCTCATAGCGTTGTTTGATTTCCGCCACCATCTGCGCTGCATCAGTACAGTCCAGCGCATGAACCAAGATGTAGCGCCGCTCCTCGTCAATGCTGGCGGACACCGTGCCGGGCGTGGTGGTGATGATGCTGGCCAGCAGCGAGATCGCCGTCGGGTGCTGGAGTTGCAAAGGCACTCGAATCCAAGCCGGTTGTGGCCGTGACATCGGGCCGAGCACCAGTTTGGCCACGGTGATGTTGGAAGTCACGATGTCCCCCAGCACCACCAGCGACAGACGCAGGGCGGGCAGCATGCGAATCGTCGGCGCAGGCGGCAGCAGCTGGTGCAGCAGTCGCGGCACGATCAAGCCAATCAGCACCGCAGACAGCAGGTGGACGGGTGCCAATGTGTGTTGCAGCAGCAACCAGCTCACAGCCAGCAGGAGCGACAGCCACGGGTGTGCGAGCCAAGGAGATTTCTTCATGGCTGGGCTCCTGAGCCTGATCTCGCTCCTGCCTTCAGGTTCGGCAAGATGACTTCACCTTCGCCGCCGCGATAAGGGCGTGTGGTTTCAGCCGCAGCGCCGCTCAGCGGTCCGAGCACCGCTTTGGCGTAGGCGGCCGTGTCGGCCAGTTGTGCGGCGGCTGCATCGGTGTAGCGTTTCATGGGCGACGCGCCAACCGCCAACATCAGTCCCAGCGTCAGCAGGGCTAGGATGGATGTCAGCGTGCGTGTGCTGAAACCATTTGAATTGGGTGCGCTGCTTGCTGCGGGTGATGGTGTCTCAGGCAAGACGTTCCAAAATACAATGCTGCCGGCCCGTGCCAGCCCGATCAGCGTCAGAAAACTGGCCCCTAGGACGACTGACCAGACCCAGATCTGCGCTGAGCTGCTGCTGGCACTTTGCAAGATCATCAGCTTGCCTAAGAAGCCGGGCAGCGGCGGCAGGCCGGCCACCGACGCGGCGGTGAGCAAGGTCATCAAGCCAAGCGCGACGGGTTGTGCGACGGCGGTAGCGGGCAGCAGTGTGTCTTGGGTCTCGCCACGCTGCGATGCAATCAGTTCGACCAGCAAAAAGAGCGCGGCCACGACCAGCGTGCTGTGAACCATGTAGTAGAGCGCGGCTGACAGCGATGCCGTGGTGAACAAGCCCACACTGGCCAAAATAACCCCGACCGATGAAATGGTCAGGTACGCTACCATCCGCGCAAAACTGCGAGCGGCCAGCGCGCCCAACACGCCCAGAACGCAGGAGATAAGTGCGACCGGCAGGAGCCAGGGTTCCACGACCATCGCCGCATGGCCAGCACCTTCACCAAAAATGCCGACGTGCACACGGATGATGCTGTAGACGCCCACTTTGGTCATGATGGCGAAGAGCGCCGCGACGGGCGCACTGGCCACTGAATAAGCACCCGGCAGCCACATGTAGAGCGGCACGATGGCGGCCTTCAGGCCAAAGACCACCAGCAAGATCATCGCGCCGATCTTTGCCAGCACCGCTTGTTCAGCGTCGAGTGCAGCGACCCGCAAGGCCAAGTCAGCGATGTTCAGCGTGCCCGTCACGCCGTAAACAATCGCCAGGCCGACCAAGAACAAAGCCGATGCCGCCAGATTCAGCACCACGTAATGCACGCCAGCCTTGAAGCGTTCAGGCCCTTGGCCGTGCACCAGCAACACGTAAGAGGCGATCAGCAAAATTTCGAAAAACACAAACAGATTGAACAGATCGCCGGTGATGAAGGCGCCCGACAAACCCATCAACTGAAAGTGAAACAGCGCATGAAAATGCCGGCCGCGCAGGTCCCAGTGGGCCGTGGCGTACCAGAGCACGGGCACGGCGATGGTCCAGGTCAGGGCCAGCATCATGGCACTCAGTCGGTCGACTACCAGCACGATGCCAAACGGCGCTTGCCAGCCGCCCAGCGGGTAAACCGTCAGCGCGCCAGCGTCTGCATCGGTCATCAGTCGCCAGGCAAAAACAGCGCCCAACACGACCGACGCCATGCTGAACAGGCGTTGTTTGCTTGGCTTGGCCTGCTGGCTACCGTCGGCCAAGCCATCGCCGATCAACAGCAGCACCACGGCCGTGAAGAGCGGCAGCAGCACCGGCAACACTGGCAGGTGGGCTGAGAAAAATGCGGAGAGAAACTCGGTGATCATGCGCGGTCCCGCGTTTCTGGCGGCTTGGCCGGTTCTTGTCCATCGACGTGGTCAGTGCCGGTTTCGTGGCGGCTTCGCAAAGCCATTTCGATGACGAAGCCGGTGGTGGCAAAACCGATGACGATGGCGGTCAACACCAGCGCTTGCGGCAAGGGGTCGGCGACGCGGCCGTCAGCCGAGAGGATGGGCGCGGCGTCTTGCCAAAGGCGGCCCATCGCAAAGATGAAGACATTCACGGCGTAGCCCAGCAGGCTCAGACCCAATACTACCGGCCAAGTACGACCGCGCAAGATCAGGTAAATGCCGGTGGCGGTGACGATGCCGATGCCGGTGGCCACCAAAAACTCAAGGCTCATCATGACTGTTTCTCCTTGAGGTCAGAAGCTAACGCAGGTTCGCGTGTGACGGCACCCAGCGTTGACAGCGTCAGCAAGGTCGCTCCGACCACGGTGATGTAAACGCCCAAGTCAAACAAGGCGGCGGTGGCCAGCGGCAAGGAGCCCAGCAGGGGCAGGTCCGGATTGCCGTGCGCACTGGTCAGGAAGGGTTGGCCGAAGAAGAAAGCACCGACACCGGTGAGTCCGGCAATGCCAAGACCGATGCCGATCCAGCGCACAAAGCGGCGCCCGCCATTTGCGCGCAGCAAGGCTTCTGCACGCGACTGGCCGTTGGCCATGTACTGCAGCACCAGCGTGACCGCCGTGATCAAGCCGGCGATGAAGCCGCCACCAGGCTGGTTGTGGCCGCGCATAAAGATGTAGAGCGTGACGACCAATGCGATCGGCAGCAGCACGCGAGCAGCGACGCGCAGCATCAGCGGTTGGCTGGCAAATGTCCAGGCCGAACCAGCCGCGTCCACTGTTGGCCGGCGTGTGTGCATGCCGTCCATGAGGGCCAGCACGCCAATGGCGGCGATGCCCAGCACCGTGATTTCGCCAAAGGTGTCATAGCCCCTAAAGTCCACCAGAATCACGTTGACAGCGTTGGTGCCACCGCCTGCAACGGCGGCATGGTTCAGGAAATACCAAGAGATCGAATCGTGGTCACGCGTCAGCATGACCCAAGCCAGCCAAGCGATGCTGGCGCCGATGGCTATGGCCAGCGTTCCGTCACGCAGCTTGCGCTGGACAGATGATTCGTGCGGTGTTTGCCGTGGCAGCAGGGCCAAGCCCATCAGCAGCAGCACGGTGGCAACGACGTCGACCGTCAGCTGAGTCATCGCCAGATCGGGCGCTGAAAAACTGACGAAGGTCAGCGACGCGACCAAACCGACCGCGCTGGCGATCACCACCGACTGAAAACGTTCATGGTGGCGCAGCGCTAGCCACAGGCAAGAGACCAGCAACAAGGCCCAAATGACCACCGCAGGCAGCGAGATGGGAAGCAGGGTCCGCGTGCCCGTGCCCGGAACCTGGCCCCACAGCATGGCGGCACCGGTGGCCAGTGCGGCCATGAACATCCAGGCCAAGTAGCGCTGGAGCGAGGCGTTTTCAAGTTGTTGGGTGACCCGCTCAGCGCCGGCAAACAGCCGCTCGATGCCGCGTGTGAACAGGTTCAGACCTGTCAGTTGGCCAAACCAGCCCTCGGAATTCAGGCGGTGCAGCCGGCCGCCTTTGGCCAGCAAGGCGTACAAGGCCAAGCCGCCACCCAGCGCCAACAGGCTGAGCAGCAACGGTAAGTTCAAGCCGTGCCACAGCGCCAGTTTGAATTCAGGCGCGGGCTGGCCGATCATGGCGCTGCTGGCGGCACGCACCAAGGGTTCCAGCGTCAAGGCCGGCAACACGCCGACCAACAAGCAGATGCCGGCCAGCAGGGCAACCGGGGCTTTCATGCCGAAGGGCGGCTCGTGCGGATGCATGTTGGGCATGTCACGCGGTGGGCCGTTGAAAAACACGTCGTGTACCAGCCGCACTGAATAAGCCACGCTGAACAGCGCGGCGAGCGTCGCCAGCAAGGGCACCAGCCAGCGCCAACCACCGACCTGCACAAAGGCAACGGCTTCGGTCAGGAACATTTCCTTCGACAAGAACCCGTTGAAGAGTGGCACGCCGGCCATAGACGCTGCCGCCACCATGGCGAAGGTGGCCGTCCACGGCATCAGGTGCGCCAGCCCGCCTAACTTGCGCATGTCACGGGTGCCGGTTTCATGGTCGACGATGCCCGCCGTCATGAACAGTGCCGCCTTGAAACTGGCGTGGTTCAAGATGTGGAAGATCGCGGCCACGGCCGCCAGCGGTGAACCCAGTCCGATCAGGAAGGTGATCAAGCCAAGGTGGCTGATGGTGGAGTACGCCAGCAAGCCTTTCAGGTCATGCTTGAACAGCGCCACGAAGGCGGCGAACGCCAGGGTGACGAGGCCGGTGGTGGTGACGATGCCCATGAACAGCTCGGTGCCGCCGATGACTGGTGTCAGGCGCGCCAGCAGAAACAGGCCGGCCTTGACCATGGTTGCAGAGTGCAGGTAGGCCGACACGGGTGTCGGTGCGGTCATGGCTTGCGGCAGCCAGAAGTGAAACGGAAACTGCGCACTTTTGGTGAAACAGCCGATTAATATCAAGATCAGTGCAGCAGGGTAGCGCGGGTCAGCCTGAATGAGCGCCACTTGGTCGAGCATCTGACTCAGCTCGAAGGTGCCGGCGATCTGACCCAGCAACACGAAGCCGCCCAACATGGCCAAGCCGCCGCCGCCGGTGATGGCCAACGACATACGGGCGCCGTCTCGAGCCGCAGCGCGTTGGCTCCAATACCCGATCAGTAAAAACGAAGACAGGCTGGTGAGTTCCCAAAAGACCAGCAGCAGCAGCAGGTTGTCCGACAGCACGATGCCGAGCATGGCGGCCATGAACAACATCAGGGTGCTGAAGAACTTGCCCACCGGATCGACTTGGCCGAGGTAGCTGTGCGCGTACAGAATGATCAGCAAGCCGATGCCGGTGATCAACAACCCAAACATCAGCGACAGTGCGTCTAATTTGAAGCCGAGGTTCAAGCCGATGTCTGGCACCCAGGGTGTGAAGGTTTGGTAAGCCTCGCCGGCCACAATGCCTGGGGCTTGATACAGCAACAGCCCAAGGCTTGAGGCGGTCACGGCGGCAGCCAGCCAAGCTGTACGACTTCTGTGCCCCGGCGTCCGGTGGTAGCCAGACCATGCGGTCAGGAGTGTGCCCGCAAGCAGGGGGAGAAGGATGATGAGTAGGAGCAACGGCGTAGGGGAAGTTAATTCAAAAGGTTAACAGCCTGACATTCTATGTTCTGCGAACACCCTCGCCGCATTACAGGGACTCAGTGCTCGTCGCGGCTTCGGACCATCAGCTTGTCCGTCAGCGCAATCGCCAAAGCGCTGAGCAGGAAGACAACGTGAATGATGGTTTGCCACATCAAGACCTTGAGGTCGTAGTTGGCGGCATTGATGAAGGTTTTTAGCAAATGGATCGAGCTGATACCAATGATGGCCGTGGCCAGCTTGACCTTCAGAACAGAAGCATTGACATGGTTCAACCACTCCGGTTGATCGGGGTGTTCGTCAAGCCTCATGCGGCTGACAAAGGTTTCGTAGCCACCAACGATGACCATGATCAACAGATTGGAGATCATGACAACATCAATCAAGCCCAGCACCACGAGCATGATGACGGTTTCATTGAGCGATGTGAGCGTTACGTCGGTTTTGTAGCCTATGCTGCTGATGAGAGCCTGCAGGGCTGATGGACTGCCAAAAACAGCCTCTATCAAATGTTTGAGCTCGACCAGGAAGTGAAATACATAGACAACTTGCGCAGCAATCAGACCTACATAAAGTGGTAGCTGAAGCCAGCGGCTGGCAAAGATAAAGCTTGGAATGGGTCGGAGCGGTGTAGATCGCAATAACTTAGGGTCTGACATAGGGCCTTTTTGATTAACCCTAAATTGTAAGAGTTTCACTTCGGCCTTGGTCAACGCCGGGATTTGTAAGATGGCAGACAGTCAGTGGCTTGTAAGTGGCTGACGCGACATTCAGCAACTGTTGGTATTTAAAAAAGTTAGAGAAAAGGAGACAGCTCATGAGTTCAACGAAATCTGCCATCGAGTCCACTTTGATTGAGAACCGATTTTTCAACCCTGATCCAGTGCTCGCAAAAACCGCCAGCATTTCAAGTATGGCCGCGTACGAGGCGCTGTGCCAAGAAGCTGCAACCGATTACGAAGGTTTCTGGGCCCGTCTGGCTCGCGAAAACCTGAGCTGGAAAAAGCCTTTCACGCAAACCCTCGACGAGTCGGATGCACCCTTTTACAAATGGTTTGCCGATGGCCAACTGAACGCCTCCTACAACTGTTTAGACCGTCACCTCGGCACGCCCACCGAACACCAAAAAGCCATCATCTTTGAGAGCGACGACGGCAAGGTCACCAACGTCACTTACAAAGAGTTGCACGCCAAGGTCTGCCAGTTTGCTAACGCCTTGAAGACCATGGGCATCCAAAAAGGTGACCGCGTCGTCATCTACATGCCGATGACAGTGGAAGGCGTGGTGGCCATGCAAGCCTGTGCCCGTATCGGCGCGACGCACTCGGTGGTGTTCGGGGGTTTTTCTGCCAAAAGCCTGCAAGAGCGTATTCAGGATGCTGGCGCCGTGGCGGTCATCACGGCCAATTACCAACTGCGCGGCGGCAAAGAATTGCCCCTCAAAGCCATCGTCGACGATGGCATCGCCATGGGCGGTTGCGAGTCGATCAAGAACGTCATTGTTTACCAGCGCACGCCGACAGCCTGCGCGATGGTGGCCGGTCGCGACAGCCTGATGCATGAGGTCATGGCGAATCAATCGGCCGTTTGCGAGCCTGAGTTCGTCAGCGCGGAACACCCGCTTTTTATTCTCTACACCTCGGGTTCCACCGGCAAGCCTAAGGGCGTGCAGCACAGCACCGGCGGCTACTTGCTGTGGGCCAAGCTGACGATGGATTGGACCTTCGACATCAAGCCCAGCGATGTCTTCTGGTGCACGGCCGACATCGGCTGGATTACTGGCCACACTTACGTGGCTTATGGCCCGCTGGCGGCAGGCGCCACCCAAATCATTTTTGAAGGCATCCCGACGTTCCCTAACGCCGGCCGCTTCTGGCAAATGATCGAACGCCACAAAGTCACGGTGTTTTACACCGCACCAACCGCCATCCGCTCGCTCATCAAGGCCGCTGAAGCTGACGAAAAAGTCCACCCCCGCAGTTCCGACTTGAGCAGCTTACGCATCTTGGGGTCGGTCGGTGAGCCTATCAATCCTGAAGCCTGGATGTGGTACTACAAAAACGTTGGCGGCGAGCGTTGCCCGATCGTCGACACCTTCTGGCAAACTGAAACCGGTGGTCACGTGATCACGCCGCTACCAGGCGCCACGCCCCTGGTGCCCGGTAGCTGCACGCTGCCACTGCCTGGCATCATGGCAGCCATCGTCGACGAAGTGGGGGGCGACGTGCCGAATGGTTCGGGTGGCCTGCTGGTCATCAAACGCCCTTGGCCGTCCATGATCCGCACCATCTGGAACGACCCCGAGCGCTTCAAGAAAAGCTACTTTCCACCAGAAATGGGCGGCACGTATTACCTCGCCGGCGACGGCGCTGTGCGCAGCGAAGACCGTGGCTATTTCCGCATCACAGGCCGCATCGATGACGTGCTGAACGTCTCGGGTCACCGCATGGGCACGATGGAGATCGAGTCTGCACTGGTCAGCCATTCCGCTTTGGTGGCCGAAGCCGCCGTGGTCGGTCGCCCGGATGACGTGACGGGTGAGGCCATCGTCGCCTTTGTCGTGCTCAAGCGCTCACGCCCGACTGGCGAGGAAGCCAAAGCCATTGCCAAAGAACTGCGTGACTGGGTCGGCAAAGAAATCGGCCCGATTGCCAAGCCGAAGGAAATTCGTTTCGGTGACAACCTGCCGAAAACCCGCAGTGGCAAGATCATGCGGCGCTTGCTGCGCGGTATTGCC
Source organism: Comamonadaceae bacterium (assembly GCA_947451205.1). Classification (GTDB taxonomy): domain Bacteria; phylum Pseudomonadota; class Gammaproteobacteria; order Burkholderiales; family Burkholderiaceae_C; genus Polaromonas. The sequence continues at coordinate 25,846 of CANFZL010000003.1, read as the reverse complement.
AAAGGCGAAACCATCCCGCAGGACACGTCTACGCTGGAGAACCCGGCGATTTTGGATCAGCTGTCTGAAAAGAGCTGATCTGGTTAGGGCGCCCGCATCATGCGGGACCCAAAAAAAGCCCGCTGACTCCAATTGGAGTCAGCGGGCTTTTTGACGAGCGCTGAAAGTTTATTTTGTCGCCAGAATCCAAGTGGCCAATTTTTTGGCTTCATCTGGTGAAACCTGTGCATTGGCCGGCATGGGCACGGGGCCCCAGACGCCTGAGCCGCCTTTGATGATTTTGACGGCGAGCTTGTCTACTGCGTCTTTTTGGCCAGCGTATTTCTCAGCAACAGCTTTGAATGAAGGGCCGACCAGTTTGACGGCTGCTGCGTGACAAGCCATGCAGTTTTTGGAGGTGGCCAATTGCATATCAGCCAAGGCGGGTGCGGATGCGGCCAAGCCTGCGAGCAATGTAGGGATGAGTAGGAAAGAATGTTTCATGGTTAATTTTTTGGTGAGAGTAGAGCTCAGTTTAAGGGCTTTGGCTTCAACGTGAGTCGGGTCGGGTATTGACCTCAATAGTCGTCAAGCACAGCGCCTTTGCTAGCGCTGGAGGCGTTGAAGGCGAACTTGGCTTGCACGCCGCGCGTGTAGCGTGGCAGCGGGGCTGTCCAGCCGACTTTCCGGGCGGCCAGTGCTTCGTCGCTGATGTTGAGTTGCAGCAGCAACTGTTTTGCGTCGATGGTGATGGAGTCGTTTTCCTGGATGAACGCGATGTTGCCACCCGCTGCCGCTTCTGGCGCCACATGCCCTACGACCATGCCCCAAGTGCCGCCAGAGAAGCGGCCATCGGTGATGAGGCCGACACTTTCGCCCAAGCCAGCACCCACCAACGCACCTGTGGGTGCCAGCATTTCGGGCATGCCAGGGCCACCTTTGGGGCCGAGGTACCGCAGCACCATCACGTCGCCGGCCTTGATCTTGCCGCCGAGGATGGCGGTCATGGCGGTTTGTTCGTCGTCAAAGACGCGGGCCGGGCCGGTCATGACCGGGTTTTTCAGGCCGGTGATTTTGGCCACGCAGCCTTCTGGCGACAAGTTGCCCTTGAGCACGGCCAAGTGACCTTGTGCGTACATCGGGTTGTTGATGGGGCGAATCACGTCTTGGTCGGCGCGCGGCACATCCGGCACATCTTTCAAAACTTCGGCGATGGTTTGGCCGGTGATGGTGATGCAGTCGCCATTCAGCAGACCGGCGGCCAACAGTGTTTTCATGACTTGCGGAATACCGCCAGCCCGGTGCAAATCAACGGCGAGGTATTTACCGCTGGGCTTCAGGTCGCACAGCACGGGTGTCTTTTGGCGAATGCGCTCAAAGTCGTCAATCGTCCACTCGACGCCGGCGGTGTGGGCAATTGCCAGAAAATGTAGCACGGCGTTGGTGGAGCCACCGGTGGCCATGATCACTGCCACTGCGTTTTCAATGGCTTGCTTGGTGACGATGTCGCGCGGCTTGAGGTTCTTTTTGATGGCCTCGATCAGTACCTTGGCCGACTCTTTGGCTGAGTTGGTTTTCTCGTCATGCGGATTGGCCATGGTCGACGAGTAGGGCAGGGAGATACCCAGTGCTTCAAACGCGCTGGACATGGTGTTGGCCGTGTACATGCCACCGCAGCTGCCGGGGCCGGGAACCGCACGGCGCTCGATTTGCAGCAAATCTTCGTCGCTCATGCGGCCAGCCGAGTGCTCACCCACAGCTTCAAAAACGCTGACGATGTTCAGGTCTTGGCCCTTGTAGTGGCCCGGCAAAATCGTGCCGCCATAGACATAAATAGACGGTACGTTGGCGCGCAACATACCCATCAAGCCGCCTGGCATGTTCTTGTCGCAGCCGCCGATGACCAGCACGCCGTCCATCCACTGGCCTTGCACGCAGGTCTCGATGCAGTCTGAGATCACTTCGCGGCTGACCAGCGAGTACTTCATGCCCTCGGTGCCCATGGCCATGCCATCAGAGATGGTGGGCGTGCCAAACACTTGCGCGTTGCCGCCGGCTTCTTCAATCGCGTTGATCGCTGCGTCGGCCAATTTTTGCAGACCGCTGTTGCAAGGGGTGATGGTGCTGTGACCGTTGGCCACGCCGACCATTGGTTTTTTGAAGTCTTCTGCTTCGTAACCCATGGCGTAGTACATCGAGCGATTTGGCGCGCGCGCGGTGCCTTCAGTGATGTTGCGGCTGCGGCGGTTGATAGCGTCGCCTTCGGGCATCGTGTTTTGCGTCATGAGGTCTCTTTGTAGGGTTGAGTTGCGGATGTTCCGGGGCTTTTTCGAGGCTTTTCCAAAGCAATTTTTGAATTCTACGACGCCAAGCTGCGTCTTGAGTGGCGCGCGTAGTCGATTGCCGCTGCCAGCGCTGACCTTAAAGCCTGCGCTGGCACAATGCGACGATGCTAATTCACCCCGAAATTGATCCCGTCGCCCTGCAACTCGGGCCTTTGGCCATTCATTGGTATGGCTTGACGTATCTGGCCGCCTTTGGCTTGTTTTTGTGGCTGGCAAATTTGCGTTTGCGGCACCAACCTTATGTTGCGATGACGGGTATTGCCGCTTGGAACAGGCGCGACATTGAAGATATTTTGTTTCTTGGTGTTGTTGGCGTGGTGCTGGGTGGGCGCATCGGCTATTGCCTTTTTTATAAGCCTGACTACTACCTTGCGCATCCGCTGGAAATACTGGCTGTGTGGCAGGGTGGCATGAGTTTTCATGGCGGCATGCTGGGCGTGCTGGTGTCGCAAATTTGGTTTGCCCGGACTCGCCACAAACCATGGTTGCAGGTGATGGACTTGATTGCGCCGTGCGTTCCGACCGGTCTGGCTGCGGGTCGAGTGGGTAACTTCATCAACGGTGAGTTGTGGGGTCGTATCAGTAGTCCAGACTTGCCATGGGGCATGGTGTTCAAGCATAGCGGGACGCTGCAACCACGCCATCCATCGCAGGTGTATCAGTTCTTGCTGGAAGGGTTGCTGCTCTTTGTGTTGCTCTGGCTGTATGCCCGAAAGCCACGCAAGATGGGCGAAGTCTCGGCTGCTTTTTTGGTTGGCTACGGGTTGCTGCGCTTTGTCGCGGAGTTTTTCCGCGAGCCGGATGACTTCCTCGGCATCCTCGCGCTCGGCATGAGCATGGGGCAATGGCTTTGTCTGCCAATGATTGCTGCCGGTGTTTGCTTGTGGGTCTGGGCTTCTAAGAAGGTTTGAACGAAGTCTTGGACGCGGTTTGGACTCTTTGCAGATCCGTCACTTCCTTGCCCTTGTGACGAAAACGGACGCAAGGGGGTTCACTAGGGGTTTAACCTCATATGTCGTCTTTTGCCAACTTTTAAGCACTGGTTCTGCTTGCTTGGATTGGCTTGGGATTTCATAATTACCTGTAATTATCGAATCACACCAGTTTCCCTTCCTTTTTAAGGTCTTGAAAACATGCGCCTTGTCCAGAAGTCCTTGCACCAGGAAGTTGCCGTCACGCTGCGGGAACAGATTTTTTCCGGCGTCTTGCTGCCCGGCAGTTTTGTCGATGAAGTGGCGCTGTGTGAAAGTCTAAAAATTTCACGCACCCCTTTGCGTGAAGCCTTGAAGGTTTTGACCGCTGAAGGACTGCTGCGACATGAACCACGGCGTGGATGTTTCGTCAGCGAAGTCACGGAGCAGGATTTGGATGACATTTTTCCCGTGATCGCGTTGCTGGAAGGACGATGCGCTTACGAGGCGGCGAGTAACGCCAGTGATGCTGACTTAGCCGCCTTAAAAACTTTACATGACAGGTTGCAAGGACATGCGGACGACGGTCGTATTCAAGACTATTACGCGACCAATCTGCAGATTCACGAGGCCATCATCATGCTGGCCAATAACCGCTGGCTGGCGCAAGCTATCTCAGATCTGCGGAAAATTCTCAAGCTGGCACGCCTGCAGCAGTTGCATGCGCCGGGACGGTTAAATCAAAGTTTGTCGGAACATTTGTCGGTCTATGCGGCGTTGATGAGTCGTGACAGCGCAGGCGCCGAGGCCGCCATGCGCACGCATCTGACGCGTCAACGCGACGCCTTGCGGGATCTTTCACGTCATCAAACAAAGAGCCGGGTGGCAGCATGAACTCAACCGAATGGCTGCTACGCAGCGTCCAGTCTGTCAGCAAGGGATTGCAATTCAAGCGCAATGATGCAGCCGCCACAACGCCGACCAAAGTATCTCGTCCAGCTGTTGCCGGTGTGTCTGCGGCGGCTGTCACAGAGCCGAAAAAAGCCAACGGCCGTAGCACGCGTGAGCGCCTGGGTGCGGTGTTGAAGCACAAGGAAGAAGCCTTGTCACCGCGCGTTTTGCGCCGCACTTTGCTTGAATTACAGTCTGTGATTGACAAGCAAGTCAGTGAAGTGGAGGGCGGCAGGCGTGCCCGCAACATCGCCACTTGGTACGCCAGTGCCACACCCGAGCAACGGCGCGACGCCTGGTTGCTGATGAGCGAGCAGTTCGCCCCGAATGCTGAGAAAGTGCAGGCGGCCCGCGACCACTACGAAGCCTCACTCGGCACCTCTGAAGAAGGTCAGGCTGAAATTCGTTTGCGGCGGGCGTTTGTGTCACCGCGCACGCGCTTGTTGCAGCGCTTTTCAGCGTTTCCTGAAGGGATGCGTTTCTTGGTTGATTTACGGGCCGAGTTGTTGCCGCACCTGAAAACTGAAAAGCGTTTGTTAGCCCTGGATTCCGAATTGGAAAACCTGTTTTCGACTTGGTTTGACGTGGCTTTCCTGGAGCTGCGCCGCATCAGTTGGGACTCGCCGGCGTCGCTGATTGAAAAACTCATCAAGTACGAAGCGGTACACGCTATCAAGAGCTGGGCCGACGTCAAAAATAGATTGGACAGTGACCGACGCTGCTACGGATTTTTTCATCCCCGTTTGCCCGACGAGCCACTGATTTTTGTCGAGGTCGCGCTGGTTGATGAATTGGCCGGTGCCATTACCCCGCTGCTTGATGAGTTGGCTGCGCCGAGTGATCTCAGCAAAGCCACCACTGCTATTTTTTACTCTATCAGCAACACCCAAACAGGCTTGCGTGGTGTCAGTTTTGGCGACTCGCTGATCAAGCGTGTGGTGGAAACCTTGCGTGCCGAATTTCCACGTTTAAAAGTCTTTTCAACCCTCTCTCCTATTCCGGGCTTTCGTCCTTGGCTGGCCAAACATGCTGGAGTCTTGATAGATAAGCTCAATGACAAAGAGCGCCAAACTTTGGGCGTTGCTTTGGGCCAAGAAGGAGCCGCCACAGCCTCAGATTTTTTGGCTGCTGCTGACAAGGTTTCGCAGCTGGACGAAAAATCCCCAGTGCGGCGTGTGTTGATGCACTGTGCCGCCGACTATCTGGGGCGGCAGTTTGACAATGGCCGCCCACTGGATCCGGTGGCGCGTTTTCATTTGGGTAATGGTGCCCGTGTCGAGCGACTGAACTGGGCTGGCGATATGTCGACCAAGGGACTGAAGCAGTCGTATGGGCTGATGGTCAACTACTTGTATGACTTGAAGCGTCTCGATAAATACAGGGGCTTGCTGGCACAGGGGAAAATCCCCGTATCACCCAAGGTCGAAGATTTGTATATTTGAGCGTGCTCGACACGGGTCCGTGTGAGACCCTTGAGACGGCGCAACAATACCCTGCCTTTTATATAACAACAGGAGACACCCCATGAATAATTTTCAACTGAACGCGACCCGCCGCGATGTGTTGCGAGCGGCCGCCGCTGGTGCAGTTGGTATCTCTTTGGGCAGTCAAGCCCAGTCAGCTTGGCCTAGCCGACCTATCACGGTGATCGTGCCCTTTCCCGCGGGGGGGGGGACGGACGCTTTCGCACGGCCTTTGTCAGCGCAATTCGCCAAGCTCACAGGAAAGCAATTGATCATCGACAACCGCGGCGGCGCTGGCGGTACGCTGGGTGCCGGTATTGCTGCCAAGGCGGTGCCGGATGGTTACACCCTGTTCATGGGCGCTGTGCACCATGCCATTGCACCGTCGATGTACCCCAAGCTTGATTACGATATTGAAAAAGATTTTGTACCCTTGTCACTTCTGGCCAACGTGCCGCAGGTGCTTGTCGTGAATCCGAAAAATCTGCCGGGTAACTTCAAGGATTTTCTGGCTCTGGTGCGTAAATCGCCGGGTAAATATAACTACGGATCCGCTGGCGCCGGCACATCACATCATTTGGCCGGCGAGCTTTTCAAGCAACAAAGCCACACCTTTATCACCCACATTCCTTACCGCGGCGCAGGGCCAGCTTTGCAGGATCTGATGGCCGGCACCGTTGATATGATGTTCGATGGTTTGGGTTCGTCTGCCGGCCACATCAAGGGTGGTCGCATCAAGGCGCTGATGGTCTCTGGCAACAAACGCAATGCGGCTTTTCCTGATGTGCCCTGCGCTGCTGAATTGGGTTTTCCGGAGTACACAGTCACGACTTGGTATGGCATGTGGGCACCCAAAGGCACGCCAACCGATGTGCAAGCCAAAATTGTTGAAGAGTTGAACCGTGCGAGTGTCACGCCCGAGTTGAAAGCTGTCTGGGCCGCGAATGGTGCAGATTTTGGGGGCCTCACCCCGACGCAGTTTGGCAGTTTCGTGAGCGCTGAAGTCAAGCGCTGGGCCGCGGTCGTCAAGGCTTCAGGGGCCAAGTTGGATTGAAGCTGTTGGCCAATCGCCTGGGGTTGCCCTTAGCAACAGGCGATTTTTTTAAAGAAGCTTTTTAAAGCTCTTGTTGTTCCCTCATTTCTTTTCTTTCGATGAAAAATAACAATCTCTTTGCCGCTTTGCGCGCAGCTTTTCCTGATGATCTCAACGCCGTAGCAGTGGAAACTGACCAAGGATTGCTTTATTCGTGGGGTGACCTAGAGCGTTCAACCGCCATGATGGCGAACTTGCTGAAGTCCCTGGACTTGCCAGCTGGTGCCCGCATCGCCATGCAGGTTGAAAAATCAGTCGAAGCCATGATGTTGTACTTGGCGACGCTGCGCGCAGGTTATGTGTTTTTGCCGCTCAACACGGCCTATCAAAGCGCCGAAATCGCGTATTTCATCGAGAACGCGGAGCCATCTGTGGTGGTCTGCAGTTCAAAGAATTTTGGCTGGGTCAGCAAAATCGCCTTCAAGTCCGGCACGCAAAACGTATTCACGCTTGACGACGACCGCACCGGCACTTTGCTGGAGCGCGCAGCCCATTGCAGTGACCAGCACGTCTCGGTGCCCAGCCGAGCCGATGACTTGGCGGCGATTTTGTACACCAGCGGCACCACCGGTCGCAGCAAGGGCGCCATGCTCACGCACGGCAACTTGCTCAGCAATGCACTGACGCTGAAAGCGTATTGGGGTTGGCAGCCGGGAGATGTGCTGATTCATGCGCTGCCGATCTTTCACGTGCACGGCTTGTTTGTAGCCCTGCACGGCGCGCTCATCAACGGCAGCAAAATGATATGGCTGTCAAAGTTCGATCCCAAGGTGGTGTTGAAAAAATTGCCTGAGGCCACGGTCTTCATGGGCGTGCCGACGCTCTATGTGCGCCTGCTTGCTGAGCCGGGCTTGACCAAAGAAGCTTGCCGCAGCATGCGACTGTTTGTGGCCGGTTCGGCCCCGCTGCTGATCGAAACTTTCACTGACTGGCAACAACGCACCGGACACACAATTCTCGAGCGATACGGCATGAGTGAAACCATCATGCTGACGTCTAACCCGTATCGTGCTAACGACGGTGAGCGGCGCGGCGGTACAGTTGGGTTTCCTTTGCCAGACGTTAGCGTGCGAGTCTGCGGCGACGCTGGGGAGCTTCTGCCAACGGGCGAAATCGGCGCGATCCAAGTCAAGGGGCCGAACGTCTTTAAAGGTTACTGGCGCATGCCGGATAAGACCAAAGAAGAGTTCACTGCAGACGGCTGGTTCAAGACCGGCGATGTCGGAAAAATCGATGAGCACCGCTACATCACTATCGTCGGTCGCAGCAAAGACCTCATCATCAGCGGCGGCTACAACGTCTATCCGGCTGAGATTGAAGCGGTGATTAATGACATGCCAGGCGTCGCCGAAAGCGCGCTGGTCGGCGTGCCGCATCCGGATTTCGGTGAGGTTGGTGTGGCCGTGGTGATCGCTAAGTCAGGCTCATCAGTCAATGGCGACGCTGTGGTGGCCTCACTCAAGGCTCAACTGGCGAATTTCAAAATTCCGAAGAAGTGTTTCGTCGTGCCAGAACTGCCACGCAACACCATGGGCAAGGTGCAAAAAAACGTGTTGCGCGAGCAGTACAAGGCATTGTTCGCCTGAAAGGGCGAAACTAACGTAAAACCATCACCGGAATGTCTGAATGCGTCAAAACGTGAGTGGTTTCGCTCCCTAGCAACAGGCGTGTGAGCCCGCGTCGTCCATGTGATGCCATCACAATCAGGTCGCACTCTTGCTTTTTGGCTGCCGCAATGATGGCTTCAGCGATCATGTCTGAATGGGCTGTTAGCGCTGTGGCCTTAACGCCTATTTCCTCAGCCTGAGTCTTGATCTTGTCAACAGTGGCTTGGCCAATATCCGCCCATTCCTTTTCAATGCGGGCAATTTCACTGATGCTCACGGTAGCTCCACCCTCAAAATAACTCACGGGGTAACGCGGAACCACCTGCAGTGCGACGACATGACCGCCTGAAAGTTTGGCTAATTCGATGCCGCTGTCTGCAGCCTTTTTTGACAGTTCAGAGCCATCAGTGGCGATCAAAATGCGTTTGAACATGTGAGTCTCCTATTGAATTGAGTTTCAGTCTAGCGCTTAATATGACTTGAAGTTTGATCCACATCAATCCCCGCGCTGATTGCAACGATTACGCTTTAAGGTATGCATGCTGTTGACTTGACGCCCGCTACTTCGCCCTTGGTTTTAGAACGAGGCACGTGGCATTCTGGGCCTCAACAAGAAACCGTAACTGCTGGGTTGCGCGTCTTTGATGAGCCGCAGGAATGGTCGCGCTTTAGCCTTCAGCCAAATCGGCATGAACATTCGATCGATAACCCCTCAACAGTGTGGGAGTCACAAGTCTTGGTCAGTGGCATGCATTGCGCCGCCTGTTCGCTGATGCTTGAGCAAGCCTTGCTCGCAATACACGGCGTCCAATCTGTCCGGGTGAGCGCGGCAAGCCAGCGAGTCAGTGTGGTCTGGTCGTCAGCCTTCACTCGGCCTTCAGAATGGTTGCAGGCGCCGCGTGCGCTTGGCTATACCTTGTCGCCGGCGCTTGATACTGCGGCTTCTGACCAGACTCGCAAGGACGCCCGGCTGGCACTGTGGCGCTGGTTGGTGGCCGGCTTTTGCATGATGCAGGTCATGATGTACGCGTTTCCGGCCTACATCAGCCAGCCTGGCGAGATCACCCCCGACATTGAGAAACTGCTACGTTGGGCGTCTTGGGTGCTGACCTTGCCGGTCTTGTTTTTTTCTTGCCGGCCATTTTTTGAAAACGCACTGCGAGACCTGCGGCGGCGCAACATCAGTATGGATTTGCCGGTGGCACTCGGCATCTTGATCACTTTCGCGATCAGCTCCGCCGCGACCTTTGAAACTGAGGGCTGGTGGAGTGCCGAGGTTTATTTTGACTCTCTGACGATGTTTGTGTTCTTCCTGCTGACGGGGCGCTGGCTTGAACAGCGGCTGCGCGCACGCACCTCGGGTGCGCTCGACAATTTGATGCAGCGGCTTCCCGACAGCGTGCAGCGGCAGTTACCCAATGGTGAGTTTGAGCAGGTGGTGTTGCAGCGCCTAAAGGTCGGCGATTTGGTGCGGGTCTTGCCGGGACAGGCTTTCCCTGCGGATGGCCTGATTGAGAGCGGCAACACCTTTGCCGACGAAGCGCTGTTGACCGGCGAGTCCCGGCCCGTGACTCGTCCTGCAGGTGCCCTTGTGATGGCGGGCAGCTACAACCTGTCGGCGACAGTTGAAGTGCGCATTCAGCAGCTTGGACAAGCCACGCGCTACGCTGGCATCGTTGCGTTGATGCAGCATGCTGCCGTCGACAAGCCCCGACTGGCGCAGTTGGCAGACCGTGTTGCCAGGCCTTTTTTGTGGTTTGTGATGTTGTCGGCTTTGTTTGCCGCGGCGTATTGGTGGCACATTGACCCGGCCCGTGCCGTCATGGCCGCAGTGGCTGTTCTGGTGGTGACCTGTCCTTGCGCCTTGTCGTTGGCTACGCCAACTGCCATGCTGACGTCTGCCGGCGTGTTGGCACGCCAAGGAATTTTGGTTCGGCGCTTGCAAGCGCTGGAAGCGCTGGCTGAAATTGACACCGTTGTCTTCGACAAGACCGGTACGCTGACGCAGGCGCGGATGGGCTTGGGCAACATGGTTACACGCGATGGTGTTTCGTTTGAGGCTGTTATCGTCTTGGCCGCCAGTTTGGCTCGGCATTCCTTCCACCCGGTGTCACGTGCCTTGCTCGTGGCTTTTGATGAGTCAACTTCACCGCTGGCTGATTTTTCTGATGGCTCTACTGCTGCGAATGGCTTCAAATTGTCCGAGGTGAGCGAGCTTGCTGGACAAGGGGTGCAGGGCTTTTTGACCGAAACCTTTCGGGACGTCACCAGCGGTCTGGTTCGTTTCGGCTCAGCGGCTTTTTGCGGTGCCAATGGTGCTGATGGTGGCATGCTTGCAGCGCCTGATAAAAGTAGCCAACAGGTTTTTTTGGCTGATGAGTCAGGCTTGCTGGCTCGTTTTGAGATCAACGAAGTGGTGCGCCCTGATGCCTTCGACGCTGTCAAGCGACTCCAAGCGGCAGGGTTTGAGGTGCAGATGCTCTCCGGTGACAGCAGTGCAGCGGCCTGTCGGGTGGCAGAACGGCTCGGCATCCAGCAGGTGAGGGGTGACTGCACGCCGCAAGGCAAGCTGACGCATTTGCAAGCCTTGCAGCGCAGTGGCCACAAGGTGCTGGTCGTCGGCGACGGTCTGAACGATGGGCCCGTGCTGGCGCGTGCCGATGTGTCAGTTGCCGTAGGTCAAGCCGTTCCGCTGGCGCAGGCGCAGTCGGACTTCATCATTCCCGATGGACAGCTGCGGATGTTGGCTAATATGCCGGCCCAAGCACGCCGGACCCTTTCCATTGTTCGACAAAATCTCATTTGGGCGGCGGCTTACAACGTTATTTGCGTGCCATTGGCCATCAGTGGTTATTTGCCCGCTTGGTTGGCGGGGCTCGGCATGGCGATCAGTTCTTTGTTCGTGATGCTGAACGCAGCACGCTTGTCGCGAACAACTTGGAGCGCTTGATGGACATCCTTTTTCTTCTCGTTCCGTTTTCTGTACTGCTGGCGCTTGGGGTGGTCGGCCTGCTGGCTTGGGCCGTCTGGTCTGGTCAATTTGAAGATGTTGAAAGCGAAGGGCAGCGGATTTTTCAAGAGTCTGCTGCCGAGTCCGATGTAGATGATCCGTTGAGCACACCTCGAGCGTGACAGTTGTCACTTATTGAAGATTTGATCCATATCAATACGCCTCAAGCGGCATCGTTGCAAACTTAAAACCATCTTGGGTCATCGAGGGTTTTAAATGAGTGCTGTACTTCCAAACGCTTCCATTCCTGTTGTTAACGGTGGATGGGCGGCGTCCCGCGCCACTGTTTACAACGACAAAATAGTCCGTCAATTCGCGGTAGCTGCTGTGGTCTGGGGCGTGGTGAGTATGTTGGTGGGTGTGTTCATCGCAGCGCAGATGGCTTGGCCAGAACTGAACTTTGGTATTTCTTGGTTGTCTTTTGGCCGCTTGCGGCCACTGCACACCAATGCCGCTATCTTCGCGTTCGGCGGCTGCTCTTTGTTTGCCACCAGTTACTGGGTGGTGCAGCGCACGTGCCAGACCCGCATCATCTCGGACAAGCTCGCCGCATTCCACTTTTGGGGTTGGCAGGCGGTGATCGTGGCGGCGGCTATTTCGTTGCCAATGGGTTTCACACGCGGCAAGGAATACGCAGAACTTGAATGGCCCATTTCCATTTTGATCGCGGTGACTTGGGTGGCTTACGCGGTTGTTTTCTTTGGCACCATCGGCATTCGCAAGGTGCGCCATATTTATGTGGCCAACTGGTTTTACGGCGCGTTCATCATTGCCGTGGCGCTGCTGCATATCGTCAACGCAGCCGTGGTGCCTGCCGGCTGGATGAAGTCTTACTCGGCCTATGCCGGCGTGCAGGACGCCATGGTTCAGTGGTGGTATGGCCACAACGCAGTCGGTTTTTTCCTCACTGCTGGCTTTCTCGGCATCGTGTATTACTTCATTCCAAAGCAGGCTGAGCGGCCGGTGTATTCGTACCGCTTGTCCATCGTGCATTTTTGGGCGCTGATCTTTACCTACATGTGGGCGGGCCCACACCATTTGCACTTCACCGCCTTGCCAGATTGGACGCAGTCTTTGGGGATGGTGTTCTCGCTGATTTTGCTGGCGCCTAGTTGGGGCGGCATGATCAACGGTGTGATGACGCTGTCGGGTGCTTGGCACAAACTGCGTGACGACCCGATCATTCGCTTCATGATCGTCGCCTTGTCTTTCTACGGTATCGCCACCTTTGAAGGTCCGATGATGTCGATCAAGACAGTCAACTCACTGTCTCACTACACCGATTGGAACATTGCGCACGTCCACGGCGGCACGCTGGGTTGGGTTGGTTTCATCTCGATGGGCGCGCTTTATTACATGGTGCCGCGTCTCTTCGGGCAACAGAAAATGCACAGCCTGAAAGCCATTGAAGTGCACTTCTGGGTCGCCACCATCGGCATTGTGCTGTACATCGCCGCGATGTGGATTGCCGGTGTGATGCAGGGTTTGATGTGGCGCGCCATCAACCCCGATGGCTCGCTCACCTACACCTTCGTGGAGAGCGTCAAGGCGACCTTCCCGTTTTATGTGGTGCGTTTTTGCGGCGGCTTGATGTACCTCAGCGGCATGCTCATCATGGCTTGGAATGTGTTCATGACAGCGACAGCAGGAAAACCTGCGAACGCCACGATTCCATCCGCTTTGGCACACGCCTGAAAGAAACCAGTCATGTCCTTTTCACATGAAAAAGTTGAAACCAACAATTGGTTGATGATCGTTTTGATCCTGCTTGTCGTCGCCGTCGGCGGCTTGGTTGAAATCGTTCCGCTGTTCTTCCAAAAGTCCACCACGCAGCCGATCGCAGGCATCGTGCCTGACTCACCGCTCAAGGTGGCGGGCCGCGATATTTACATCCGTGAAGGTTGCTACAACTGCCATTCGCAGATGATTCGTCCGCTGGTGGCTGAAACCCTGCGCTACGGTCATTACTCAGTGGCCGGCGAGTTTGTTTACGACCACCCGTTTCAGTGGGGCAGCAAGCGCACCGGACCTGACTTGCACCGCGTTGGCGGCAAATACAGCGATGAATGGCAGCGTCTGCACTTGATCAGCCCGCGCGATCTTGTGCCCGAGTCCATCATGCCGGCCTATCCATGGCTTGAAAAAACACCGGCTGACGCTGAATCCATTCAACGACATATGAAAGCGCTCCGCATGGTGGGTGTTCCTTACACCGACGAACAGATCGCCGCAGCCCCCGCCGAACTCACAGACAAGACCGAGCTGGATGCGTTGATTGCGTACTTGCAGGGCCTCGGTCTGGCTTTGAAATAACCGGAGAAAAACATGGATATCAATGTGCTCAGAAGCATCGTGACCGTGGCCGCCTTCGTGGTGTTCGTCGGAATTTTGGTGTGGGCCTGTTTGCCTTCAAAACAAGCTCAATTTGATGAAGCGGCACAGTTGCCCTTCAAGTCGGACTAGGAGCGGGACTCATGAGTGATTTCATCAATGTTTTCTGGCCTTGGTATGTGGCCGGCATCAGCTTGGTGTCGATTCTGGCCTGCGCTTTGCTGTTGTGGTTGGCTGGCAAGGCACGTGTCAATACAGATGCAAGCCAGGTGAGCGACGGCACCACCGGGCATGTGTGGGATGAAGACCTGCGCGAACTCAACAACCCTTTGCCACGCTGGTGGATGTGGCTGTTCATTTTGACGGTGATTTTTGCCTTGGCTTACTTGGCTATATTCCCTGGCTTGGGTAGCTACAAAGGACTGGCCAAATGGTCGACGCAGGCGGAGCACAAAGACGATGTGGAGCGCATGCGGGCTGAGTTGGCACCGCTCTATGCCGAATTTTCAGCGCAGTCAGTTGACGCCCTATCACGAGATCCACGCGCGCTGGCCATCGGTGAGCGGCAGTTCATGAATACTTGCTCGCAGTGTCATGGCTCGGATGGTCGTGGCAGCAAGTCTTACCCCAACCTCACCAATGGCAATGCGGCGTGGTTGGGCGAGCGCAATGCCGAGCATATCGTCCAGACTGTCACCAATGGCCGGGTGGGAATGATGCCGCCCATGGGTGCTGCGGTAGGCAGCGAAAGCGACATCAGCAATGTCGCGCATTACGTGCTGTCGCTCTCTGGCAGTCCTAACAACGAAGTAAAAGCCTTCAGTGGCAAGCAAAAATTCGTCGTTTGCGCGGCTTGTCACGGCTTGGACGGCAAGGGCAACAAAGCCATTGGTGCCCCGAATCTGACCGACGACTATTGGTTGCACGGCTGGGGTGAGGCGGCCATTGTGAATGCCATTAAATACGGCAAAAACAATGTGATGCCTGCACAAGCGCCCAAGCTAACACCCGAGCAAATTCATGTGGTGGCTGCGTACGTGCTGAGCTTGGGTGGTGCGACTTCAGCTGCTGCACCACAGCCAAAATAAACAAGGTGAGCAAAGTCATTCCGATTGTGGCGGCCAAGGTGGCGTCCTCTCACGTTGCGGTTAACGCTGCGGGCGATGACTCGAGCGTGGTCTCTTCGCTCTACCAAGCCGACAAGAAAATTTACGCACGCAGCGTCTCTGGCTGGTTCAGTCATTGGCGTTGGACCATGGTCTGGATCACTCAATTGGTGTTTTATGGCTTGCCGTGGTTGTCCCTGCACGACCGACAGGCGATGCTATTCGACTTGGTCTCGCGGCGTTTTTATATCTTCAACTTGGTGTTGTATCCGCAAGATCTGATCTACCTGACAGGGCTGCTCATCATCAGCGCGCTGTCTTTGTTTTTGTTCACCGCTGTCGCTGGACGGTTGTGGTGTGGTTACGCCTGTCCGCAAACTGTTTACACCGAAATTTTCATGTGGGTCGAGCGAAAAATAGAAGGCGATCGTGCAGCTCGCATGCGGCTAGACAGCTCGCTCATGGGTGCCAACAAGCTGGCGCGTAAAGGGGCCAAACATGCGGTCTGGATCGCCATTGGACTGTGGACGGGCTTCACTTTCGTCGGCTACTTTTCGCCAATTCGTGAGTTGGCGCTGGAGGTCAGCCACTTGTCTCTCGGGCCGTGGGAGTGGTTCTGGATTCTCTTCTACGGATTCGCCACTTACGGCAATGCGGGTTGGATGCGCGAGCAGGTCTGCAAGTACATGTGCCCTTATGCGCGTTTTCAAAGCGCCATGTTTGACCGTGATACCTTGATCGTGACCTACGATGACGCGCGTGGTGAAGGGCGGGGCGTGCGCCCACGCAATGACACCCCAGCTGACTATCAGGCCAAAGGGCTGGGCGACTGTATCGACTGCGGCTTGTGCGTCCAGGTGTGTCCTACGGGCATCGATATTCGCAATGGCTTGCAATACGAGTGCATCAGTTGCTCCGCGTGTATTGACGTCTGCGACACCGTCATGGACAAAATGCATTACCCGCGCGGCTTGATTCGCTACAGCACGCCCAACGGCATCCAGCACAAGCTGTCGAGCGTCGCCATGATTCGCCGGGTATTGCGGCCACGTGTGTTGATCTATACGGCCGTGCTGCTGACTATCAGCATATCTTTGCTGAGCAGTTTGATCATGCGCGCACCGTTCAAGGTCGATGTGGTTCGTGACCGCGGTTCACTTGCGCGTGTGGTCGACCGAGGGCAGATTGAGAATGTCTACCGTCTACAGCTGATGAATGCGACGGAAGTCCAGCAGCAATATCATCTGCGTGTGTCGGGACTAGCCGGAGCGCAGATTGTTTCTGAAGACTCGGTCACGGTTAATGCGGCTAGTTCGCGTTGGGTTCCGGTGCGGGTACAGACGCCACCTGCTGCTGCCCCTGGCTCACACGTGATGACCTTCCTGATCACTGCAGATAGTGGGCAAGGTGAGCGGGCAGAAAAGTCTGTCTTTTTGGTACCACGCTAGAGCTCCGTACGCTCATGAATGTAAACGACTATGTCTCAAATTGACAACTTTTCAAGCCAACAACCCACTGCGCAAGACCGTCCTTGGTGGAAAGAGCCGTATGTGTGGATGGTGATTTCCGGGCCGCTGTCTGCTGTGATTGCTTGCGGTATTACCGCTTTTTACATTTTGCAGGGGCCAGACGCAGTGGTGTCTGAAGAGCATTACCGAGAAGGTATTGCCATCTCACGCGAAGTGAATGCAGCGAAGCCGGCCATGCAGCCCGCCAACGTCGCGCGCAATCACAGTGCCACCGGAGGTAGGACCAATGAAAAACCTTGAGATACCGATGGCATCAGAGTTTGAATCATCCAAACTGCGCAATGCAGGCTTGATCTTATGGCCTTCTTTTTTGGCAGCATGTCTGCTTGAGGCTTTGGTGTTTGCCGTGGTTGACCCTAGCGAATTGAACTGGTCTGGACATGCATCTATGCCAACGCGCCAAGGTGTTTACACCGTGGCTTTCTTTTTATTTTGGTCTATCAGCATGGCTTGCTGTAGCTTGGTTTTATGGCTGTCTAAGCCTGACTATCAGGTCAATGAATCAGGGCTCAGTGACTGACTTGCGAATTGACGATGCGTTTGAGCGCCTCGGCATCACGGATATTGATTTGTCGTTGTTTGACTTCGACGACGCCGTCTTCTGAAAACTTCGAAAAAGTGCGGCTGACGGTTTCTAGCTTCATGCCCAAATAGCTGCCAATCTCTTCACGCGTCATCCGCAGAATCAATTCAGTTTTAGAAAATCCACGGGCCTGCAAGCGCTGTACCAGATTGAGCAAAAATGCAGCCAAGCGTTCTTCCGCTCGCATACTTCCGAGCAGCAACATGACGCCATGCTCACGCACAATTTCACGGCTCATAACTTTGTGCACATGGTGCTGAAGTGCAGTGACTTCGCGCGAAATTTCTTCAATGCGCTCGAACGGCATGACGCAGACTTCGGCGTCTTCCAGGGCGATAGCGTCGCAGGTGTGCAGGTCGTTGACGATACCGTCCAAGCCGATGATTTCACCGGCCATCTGAAAACCAGTGACTTGGTCGCGGCCATCTTCAGTGGTGACACTGGTTTTAAAAAAACCACTGCGTATCGCATACAGCGAAGTGAATTTTTCACCGTTGTGAAACAGCGAGGTACCCCTTTTGACGATGCGACGGGTGGCGACGAGTTCGTCAACGCGAACAAGTTCTTGTGCATTCAGACCCAGTGGCAAGCACAACTCGCGTAAGTTGCAATTCGAGCAGGCGACTTTAATGGATTCCTTGTTCATTTGGCGATTTTCGTTGACTCTGGGTATTTCTCCTAGCGATCATTTGGTTTTCTATGGCTGAGCATACTCATCAATTTGCGGATGAATGTGCTGAGTTGCTTGATCCACATCAACGCAGTCCGCACAGAGAAGCGGCAAAGTAGCAGCATTGTTCAAGGGATCAAAAGGATTGAATCATGAGTGCCGTCTCAAACGACCTACTGCGACGTTTTGACCTCAATGGTCCGCGGTATACCTCGTACCCAACAGCTGATCGGTTTGTCGATGCCTTCACTGCTGAGGAATATGTGCAAGCCATGAAGTTGCGCCGGTCTGCTGCTGCGTCGATGAACATGCCGTTGTCACTTTATGTTCACATTCCTTTTTGCGAGTCGCTCTGCTATTACTGTGCCTGCAACAAAATCGTCACCAAGCACCATGAACGTGCTGAAGAGTACCTGCGTTATTTGAGTCGTGAAGTCGATTTTCACACCGCGCATCTGGGTGCCGGACAGGTCATCAGTCAGTTGCATTTGGGTGGTGGGACGCCGACTTTCTTATCAGACGATGAGTTGCGCAGCTTGATGACGATGTTGCGCCGCAGTTTTAATTTTGCCCCCGGTGGCGAATACGCCATTGAAGTTGATCCGCGTACTGTTGATGCCAAGCGTTTGGCCGTTCTGGCTGAGCTGGGCTTTAACCGTTTGAGTTTCGGCGTGCAGGATTTTGATCCGATGGTTCAAAAATCCGTGCATCGCGTGCAACCCGCTGAGCAAGTTTTCGCATTGGTCGAATCAGCGCGGCATTTGGGCTTTGAGTCGATCAATATTGATCTGATTTATGGCCTGCCAATGCAAACTCCTGAGTCATTTGACCGGACGTTGACTCAGGTGGCGCTGCTTCGGCCAGACCGCGTTGCGCTGTATGCCTACGCGCATTTGCCGGAGCGTTTCAAACCGCAGCGGCGCATCATCACGGCCGAGTTGCCCACTGCCGCAGCGAAGATTTCGATGCTCTCACGTTCGCTGACTGCATTTGAAGCTGCTGGCTACGTCTATATTGGCATGGATCATTTTGCGCTGCCAAATGATGCACTGGCTGTGGCCAAGCGACAAGGCAGGCTGCACCGTAATTTTCAAGGTTACAGCACCCAGCCGG
The DNA here is from genome assembly GCA_947451205.1 of Comamonadaceae bacterium. Classification (GTDB taxonomy): domain Bacteria; phylum Pseudomonadota; class Gammaproteobacteria; order Burkholderiales; family Burkholderiaceae_C; genus Polaromonas. The sequence goes on along the minus strand of CANFZL010000003.1, from coordinate 7,155 downwards.
ACTGCGATTTGATCGCGCTGGGCGTGTCGGCGATTGGCCGCGTCGGTGCCACTTACAGCCAGAATGCCAAAACCATTGAGGCCTATTACGACCTGCTGGATCAAGGTCGGCTGCCTGTCGTGCGCGGCTTGGCGCTGACGCGAGACGACTTGGTGCGGCGCGTCGTCATCATGGCGCTGATGTGTCAGGGGCAGCTTCAGTTTGAGTCCATAGAGCTGGCATTGTTGATTGACTTCAAGTGCTACTTTGCCAATGAGATGGAAGCGTTGGACGAACTGGTGGGGCAGGGCTTGGTCACGTTGAACTCGAGCGGGATCGAAGTCACTGCACAAGGCTGGTTTTTTGTGCGCGCCGTCGCCATGGTCTTTGACCGCTATTTACAAGCCGATCGCAACCGCAGCAAGTTTTCTAAAATTATCTAAATGCAAACCAGTTTGGCCGTTACCGCCTTGCTCATGGGACTCGCTGGCGGGCCGCATTGCGTGGCCATGTGCGGTGCTGCTTGCGGGGCGATGGGGCGTTCAGTTGCGGTCGGTAGGGCAACAAGCAGCTCCAATGCCCGTGCGCTGTGGACTTTTCAGCTCGGTCGGCTGGCCGGTTATTCAGCCTTGGGTGGTTTTGCAGCGGCCTCTGTACAAGGGCTTGGATGGCTGAGTATTCAGTCGGCGGCATTGCGTCCGGTTTGGGCCCTGCTGCATGTGGCCGCAGCCATGTTGGGCTTGATGTTGATGCTGCAAGCGCGCCAACCGGTTTGGCTGGATGTGGGTGCTCGCCAAGTTTGGCGCCGCATTCGTAACGCCACGCAAGGAGCGGGTAAGGCGGCCAGTTCGGTTGCCCCGCTGGTACTCGGCGCAGCTTGGTCGCTGCTGCCTTGCGGCTTGCTTTATTCGGCCGTGCTGGTGGCAGCTCTCAGCTCTAGCGCCGTTCAAGGGGCAGGCGTTATGGCACTTTTTGCTGTGGGCAGCGGCATTAGTCTGATGGCGGGGCCTTGGTTGTGGTTACGGTTGCGGGGGCCAGGTTCTGGCGCATGGGCCATCAGGCTGGCGGGCGCTGCATTGCTGGCCAATTCAGTTTGGGCTTTGTGGATGGGATTGGTGCATGACTCCGCTCCTTGGTGCGTGACGGTCTGAGCGCCTCGCAAGCCGGCTCAAGACTCTTCAGATAGCTCTTACAATCCGCTTTTCTCAAGCCGGCCAGGGGTGGCTTGGCGCTTGTTGCAACCTGCTTCACGGATTCAAGAACATCATGAACAAGTACTTGTGGTCATTGGCTTTGTCAGCGCTGGCTTTGACGGCCTGCGGTCAGAAAGACGAGACTAAGACAACCGCCGCAACAGCCGCTGGCACAGAAGAAAAAGTTCTGAACGTCTACAACTGGCCCGACTATATCGCCCAGGACATGGTGGCCAACTTCACGCAAGAAACCGGCATCAAGGTCAACTACCAGACCTTTGAAAACAATGAAGCCCTGCACGCCAAGCTGGTCGCAGGCAACACCGGTTATGACATCGTGGTGCCCGGCGCAGTGTTCGCCAAGCCGCAAATCGATGGTGGCTTACTGCTCAAACTTGACCAAGCCAAGCTACCGAACGCGGCCAACCTCGACCCGGCCATCATGGATAAGCTGTCGGCGATTGACCCCGGCAATCAGTACCTAGTGCCTTGGGCTTGGAGCTTCACCACTGTCGGAATTAACAAAGGCAAAGTCGCTGCAGCGCTGGGCAATACTTCAATACCCGCCAACGCTTGGGAACTGGTGTTCAACCCGACTTACACCGAAAAACTTAAATCATGCGGCATCGCCTTTTTGGATTCACCGACTGAAGTGATCCCGCCGGCCCTGCATTACTTGGGCAAAAACGCTTATTCCAACGAACCAGCTGACCATCAGGCAGCCTCTGTCATGCTGGCCAAAGTACGGCCGCACATTCGTATGTTCAGCAGCACCATGATTGACGATCTGGCGAGCGGAAAGGCCTGCGTGGCGCTGGCTTGGGCGGGCGACATCAACATCGCTCGACAACGCGCGATTGACAATAAGAATGGCAATGACATTCAAGCCCTACTGCCGAGCACCGGCGGTTTGATCTTTTTCGACACGCTGGCGATTCCCCAAGACGCCAAGCATCCGAACAACGCGCATGCCTTCATCAACTATTTTTTGCGTCCGGATGTTTCGGCATCTCTGACCAATGAGTTGCATTACGCCACCGCCAACAAGGCCAGCTTGCAAAGTGTGAAGCCTGAGATTGCACAAGACACAGCGGTCTTCCCGGACGCCGTCAACCTGCAGAAAATGATCTCTCCGGCCAGCTTCAGCAACGAAGCTCGAGCTTCTATGGCCAATGCGTTCACTGCCTTCAAAAGAGGGCAGTGAACGATATGAATCTGCCTGCTGCAAGCGCCCTTGGGTTTTTGAGGGCTGACGGTATCGTCAAAAAATTCGACGATGCTATCGCGGTCAACGACGTGTCCCTGAGCGTCAACAAGGGCGAAATATTTGCGCTGCTCGGCAGTTCGGGCTGTGGCAAGTCGACTTTGCTGCGCATGTTGGCCGGCTTTGAAGCGCCGACATCGGGTTCCGTGATGCTGGATGGCGCAGAGATCTCATCATTGGCGCCTTACGAGCGGCCGATCAACATGATGTTTCAGTCTTATGCGCTGTTTCCGCACCTCAGCGTTTGGGACAACATCGCCTTTGGTCTGAAGCGTGAGGGCCTGCCCAAGGCCGAGATCACTGAACGGGTCGAGGAGATGCTGCGGCTGGTGCAACTCACGGCTTTTGCCAAGCGCAAGCCGCACCAGTTGTCGGGGGGGCAGCAGCAGCGTGTGGCGCTGGCGCGCAGCTTAGCCAAACGGCCGCAGCTCTTGTTGCTGGACGAGCCCTTGGGCGCACTCGATAAAAAACTGCGTGAGCAAACCCAGTTCGAGCTGGTCAACATCATTGAGTCAGTCGGGGTGACCTGCGTGATGGTCACGCATGATCAAGAAGAAGCCATGTCGATGGCTTCGCGCATTGCGGTGATGAGCGAAGGGCGCGTGTTGCAGGTGGGCACGCCGCGCGAGATTTATGAGCACCCGAATTGCCGCTTTGTCGCTGACTTTATTGGCCAGGCCAATTTGTTCGACGGCGTGCTCAGTCTGGATGAGCCGGATCTCTGCGAGATCACCACATCTGAGGGCGTGATCCGTGTCGGGCACGGCATCAGCGGCACGCCAGGCATGGCGCTAGCAGTCGCCGTTCGGCCTGAGAAAATCCATATCGCCAAAAGTCGGCCTGATGCCCAGTACAACCTTTTCACAGGCACGGTTCGAGAGATCGCTTACTTTGGCAGTTACAGCACCTTCGTCGTGGAAATGCCAAGCGGCAAAATGGTGAAGGTCACCGAAGGCAACACAGCCCGGCAAGACCTCAGCCACATCAGCTGGAACGATGCAGTGTTTTTTTGGTGGAGCGACTCAGCCGCCGTGACACTGACCGCTTGAGACCGTGACCATGAAAGATCTGTTGGCGTTCAAGCTCCAGCCCGGGCGCCGTTTTGTCATCGGTGTGCCGTTTCTTTGGCTGCTGGTTTTTTTCGTCTTGCCGTGTCTGATCTTGCTGCGCATCAGCATCACCGACATGGGCAGCGGCGTAGACCCCTTCGCGCCCTTGATCGCTTCGGCCGACGGTGTTTGGCGCTTCGTTTTGAAGTACGACAACTACGTCGCCATTTTTTGGGATGCCAGCACCGGTTTTGGACTAACCATTTACATGGATGCGTACGCAACCTCGCTGAAGTACGCCTTCTTCACTACTTTGTTGTGTCTGCTGATCGGTTATCCGTTTGCATACTTCATTGCGCGCTCCAAGCCGTGCATTCGGCCGTCTTTATTGATGTTGGTGATGCTGCCGTTTTGGACGTCTTTCTTGCTGCGCGTCTACGCTTGGAAAGGCATCCTGGCAGACCAAGGCGTCATCAACAACGCGCTGATGGCGCTGGGCTTGATCAACCAGCCCATTCAGATGCTGTACAACGACATCTCGATGCTGGTCGGCATGACTTATGTGTACTTGCCTTTCATGGTGCTGCCTCTGTACGCGACGCTGGTGAAAATGGATCTCAGCTTGTTGGAGGCCGCGCATGATCTGGGCGCCAGTCCGTGGCAAGCGTTTTGGCTGATCACCGTGCCGTTGAGCAAGGCTGGCATTATTTCGGGTGCCATGCTGGTTTTTATTCCGAGCATCGGTGAATTCGTTATTCCGTCCCTGCTGGGCGGCGCTGAAAACATCATGATCGGCCGGGTGGTGTGGGACGAAATGTTCAGCAGCAACAACTGGCCTCGCGCCTCGGCCTTGGCTGTCGTCATGATTGTCTTGATTCTCTTTCCGCTGGCGCTTTACTACCATTACAGTGCCAAGCCGAGTTCGCCATCCGGTGAGAAAGGTAAGGCTTGAGATGCGCGTGATCAGTCGTTTTCTCCAGGCGCACCTGGGCCGTTTTTGGCTGGTTGCAGTCTATCTTTTCTTGTACGCGCCGCTGGTCTTTTTGGTGGTTTTTTCTTTCAACAGCACGCGTCAAGACGGCGTTTTCACCGGCTTTTCATTTCGTTGGTACAGCGCTCTCTGGGCTGATACACGATTGGTCGCGGGCTTCTTTTTGTCGCTCAAAGTGGCGCTGCTGACGGCTACGCTGTCGGCCGTGCTGGGGGCGATGGCGGCTTTCGTGCTGGTACGCTACGAGCGCTTTCGTGGTCGTCCAATTTTCGTTGGCTTGGTGAATGCGCCGCTGGTCATGCCGGAGGTGATCATTGGCTTGTCGTTGTTGCTGATGATGGTCGCTGTGCAGCGCACGGTGGGTTGGCCAGACCGCGGCATGGGCACGATTGTGTTGGGCCATACTTTGCTGGGTATGGCTTACGCGACGGTGGTGATTCAGTCGCGATTGCGTGAAATGGACCGTTCAATTGAAGAGGCGGCGATGGACTTGGGTTGTCGGCCATTGCAGGTGTTTTTTCTGGTCACGCTGCCGAGCATCGCACCCGCCATGGTGGCCGCCTGGCTGCTGACATTCACGCTGTCATTTGACGATGTGGTGATTTCTGAATTCTTGTCTGGCCCCGGTGTGACCACCTTGCCGCAGGTCATTTTTGGCTACGCACGACGCGGCATCAACCCGTCTATTTATGCAGCCGCCACTTTGCTGATTGCCGTGGTGAGCGTTGGCATCATGACCTATAGCGTGATCATGGCCAGGGCGCAACGTCAGCGTCTGCGGGAGATCAACGCCGCTGTGCGCGCTGCTCGGGAAAGTCGTTCGGTTTAGGCCTCTGCGCTGCGATTTTTTTACTTTTTATGAGCTGGTTGTTTTTGATCGTCTTGGCGAGCTCAGCGCGGCCATCCATGACTTCGAATTCGGGCCGCTAGACTGCCGCGCTTTGCTCGCAGCGATGAGGAATGCTGCGCTCGTAGCGGCAAATTGAATTCCGCCCTTGTTTTTTTTCATGCAGTCAAAAGACTTTTCATAATACGATATGAGTTCATGTTGCATTGCATCATATTTTCTCAATATGAGAAATCATTTTTTGCATCGTGATATTAAACTTGTATCCCATTGATTTTATTCATTAATATTTATATCTTATATAAGACATAAGAGCATTAATTGGTCTTCTAGAAGACTTAAAGTGAAGTCACCAACAAAGAGGGCGTCACAAGATCCACAGCGAGAACACCTCGCCACTTGAGTCACCTGCTTTGTTACCCGGTTTTTCTTTAACTTCTGGAGTGATCACATGCCACAGCACCTCACCGAACAACTCAGCCGCGAACAGCAAATTGCCGTCCTCGAAAAAGATTGGGCGACCAATCCCCGCTGGAAAGGCATCAAGCGCGGTTACAGCGCGGCTGACGTGGTCCGCTTGCGCGGCTCGTTCCCGATTGAGCACACGCTGGCCCGCCGCGGTGCCGAAAAGCTCTGGAACCTGCTGCACACCGAGGCTTATGTCAACACGCTGGGCGCGCTGACCGGTGGTCAGGCCATGCAACAAGTCAAGGCCGGCGTGAAGGCGATTTATTTGTCAGGCTGGCAGGTGGCTGCAGACAACAACACGTATTCCTCGATGTACCCCGATCAGTCGCTGTACCCCGTGGACTCGGTGCCGAAAGTGGTTGAGACCATCAACAACACTTTCCGCCGTGCAGACGAGATCCAGCACGCCAAAGGCATTGACGCCGGCGACAAGGAGTACATCGATTACTTCGCCCCTATCGTGGCCGATGCTGAAGCCGGTTTCGGCGGCGTGCTGAATGCCTTCGAGCTGATGAAGTCCATGATCAAGGCTGGCGCAGGTGCTGTGCACTGGGAAGACCAACTGGCCTCCGTCAAGAAGTGCGGCCACATGGGCGGCAAGGTGTTGTTGCCAACACGCGAAGCCTGCCAGAAGTTGATCGCAGCCCGCATGGCGGCCGACGTCTGTGGCGTGCCGACGCTGGTGATTGCCCGTACGGATGCTGAAGCAGCAGATTTGTTGACCTCCGACTACGACGAGACCGATAAGCCTTTCTTGACCGGCGAGCGCACTTCCGAAGGTTTTTACAAAACCCGCAAAGGCATGGACCAAGCCGTTTCCCGCGCTGTTGCCTACGCCCATTACGCCGATTTGGTGTGGTGCGAAACTGGTACGCCTGACTTGGCATTTGCCAAGAAATTTGCCGACGCCGTGCACAAGGTTCACCCGGGAAAAATGCTGGCCTACAACTGCTCGCCATCGTTCAACTGGAAGAAAAACTTGGACGATGCGACCATCGCCAAGTTCCAGCGCGAGCTCGGCGCCATGGGTTACAAGTACCAGTTCATCACGCTCGCTGGCATTCACTCCATGTGGTACAACATGTACGACTTGTCGCAAGACTACGTCAAGCGCGGTATGACGGCGTACATCGAGAAGGTGCAAGAGCCTGAATTCGCAGCCCGCGACCGTGGCTACACCTTTGTCTCGCACCAGCAAGAAGTGGGTACCGGTTACTTCGATGAAGTCACCACGGCGATTCAAGGCGGCAAGTCCAGCGTGACGGCTCTCACCGGTTCAACCGAAGAAGAGCAGTTCCACTGACATTGAACACAGCAGGGGCGGCGTAAAATCACGTCATTCCGGCTTATTCAGAGAAAGCGCG
>CANFZL010000002.1 GCA_947451205.1 Comamonadaceae bacterium | reverse complement strand
TAGCCATCTGTGCGTGTTCTTTCTTTGAAAGGTCAGATTGTGAACGGTCTCAGGACCCTGCCCTGCAACTTATGTGGGGTTAGTTCGCCGCAGTCTGCATCCGCAAGCGCCGCGCCGCGTCTTCGGCCCGTGCGTCGTCAATCTCGCGCATCACGGCTTGCATGTCGACGTCGCCCTCAATACGCTGGTAACGGCCAGTCAGCGGCGTGTCGTTGCTCAGCAAACCACTTTGGTACAGGCTCCACAACTCGGGGCCGTATTGGGTCTTCAGCAACTCAGGAGCAAATTGACCAAAGAAATCGCGCAGGTTGGCGACGTCGCGCATCAGCATGCGCTGGGCGTGGTTGTTGCCCGCAGCGTCGACCGCCTGCGGCAAGTCAATGATCACCGGCACATCTTCGCCTTCAGAGCCATCTTCAGCATGGCCCTCAGCGTGAACATGCGCCAGCAGAATGTTGAACTCCGACAGGTCGCCATGCACCACACCCGCGCAGAGCATGCGCACCACCTCGCCGATCAGCGTGGCGTGGTGCTTCAAAGCTTGTTCGCGGCTGAAAGCCACGTCATTGAGGCGCGGGGCGGCGTCGCCGTGGGCGTCGGTCACCAGCTCCATCAATAGCACGCCGTCGTGAAAGTTATACGGCTGCGGCACGCGCACGCCAGCAGCGGCGAGTCGATAAAGGGCGTCGACCTCGGCACTTTGCCAGGCGGCTTCTTGGGCTTGCCGGCCAAACTTGCTGCCTTTGGCCATGGCGCGCGCCTGCCTAGAGTTTTTGACCTTGCGGTTCTCGGTGTAGTCAACGGCTTGGCGAAAGCTGCGGTTGGTGGCCTCTTTGTAGATCTTGGCGCAGCGCGTCTCGTCGCCGCAGCGAACCACGTAAACCATCGCCTCTTTGCCGCTCATGAGCTGGCGCACAACCGTGTCGATCAGGCCCTCTTCCATGAGGGATTGCAGTCTGGGGGGAGCTTTCATTGAGGGGATTGTGCACGCAGCGGGTTAGTGTTCAAGTTGGTGATGGTTGCTGCCATTCCTCGATGGCGATGGCGTAGCGCGTTGCCTTGCCGACACCGTCGACCCGAAGCAAGCCTTTTGCCAGCAGGTCTGACAGATCACGCGAGGCTGTGGCCTTAGACGCACTGGTGATCTTGCTGTATTTGTCGGTGGTCATACCGCCCAAAAAACCTCCGCCGAGCTCCGTGTTGCCGGCTTCCAGCAAGCGGTCTAGGACCTTGGTTTGCCGCGCACTCAAGCCGCACTGGGCCGCCCGCAACCTGAAAGCTGATTTATCGAGCGCTTGCCGTACCACGCCTTGTGAGGCCCTGCAAGCCTGGGCAAAAGTTTGAACAAACCACTGCAGCCAGGGCGTCACATCCAACGAGCCCCGCTGCGCCGCATTCAAAGCGTCGTAGTAAGCCGAGCGCTGCGCTTGCATTTGCCGCGCCATGCCAAAGACCCGCATTGGAGCACTGATGTCTTGCGCTATCGCCATGTCCACAATGGCACGGCCGAGTCGGCCATTGCCATCCTCAAACGGGTGAATCGACTCAAACCACAGGTGCGCCAAACCGGCCCGTAACAGTCCGTTGAGTGTGGGCGGGGCGCTAACAGCCAGCTTGTCCTGCGGCCGCGTCGACTCAAACCAGCTTAGAAATTGGTGCATCTCAGCAGGCACCTGTGTCGAGGGCGGCGCGCTATAGTGCACCTCCTCGCGACCGGCAGTGCCACTGATAATTTCCATGGCTTGCGCATGATCACGGTAGCGGCCCACAGCAATGCGCTGCAAGCCAGAGGTACCACCTGGAAACAGAGCCGACTGCCAACGCCACAGCCGGTCATCACTGAGCGGCTCGTGGTGGCCTTGGGTCGCGTCTTGCATCACATCAATCAAGCCATCTACATGACGGTTTGATTGGCGCACCGCGTGCAGCCCCAGCTGGTGCGATACCGAAGATCGCACGGCCGACAAGTCCAGTGCATCACCCTCAATGGCTGCCGTGGCCATGGCCTCATGAACCCACAATTCGCGCACCACCTCGGTGGCGCTGTGCAAGCCAATCGCGTCTAACAGCCCGAGCAATTTGCCCTGCTCAAGCCGTGCTTCATCCAAGGCGTGATGCAAGGCTGACGCGTCGAAATGGAGTTCAGGCCAACCGGGATGCTGCCAGATATAAGGCATCTTGGTGGGTTTGGCTGGAGCAGGCATGAGGTGTATTTTAGAGAATACACCTCAAAAAATGATGCGTATTTTAAAAATGAACGCAGACTACCGACCCACCACCGACCAACCGGCTTTGATGTCGACCTTGTTGTTTTCGTACTCCCACGCCGTACCGCAGCGGTCGCAGCGGTACTTGGTGATGGTGACCAAGCCGTGTGGGCGTTTCTCCTGACGGTGTTCGCCTTGCTCCAGCTCGGCATGGCCGGGGGCACGGCGCCAGTTGCGCTGAATGCCGGCGCATGAGTCGCACAGTTCCATCTTTTTGAGTTCTTTTTTTCGGTTCAGGTCGTCGGTCATAGGGGGTTTGTCTAAATTACAGATGGTCCGTATTTTGCGCTTTCGGCTGGGACCTGCGTCAGCAGCCAGAAGTCAGCCATCGGGATACGAACATAAGGATTAATCCGCAATGGTTAGACTTCCACCCCATGAGCCCACACATCAACGCCACCATGAAACGCCTGTACCAATATTTTTTCCGGGGTCTGATGGCCGTTTTGCCGATGGCACTCACGGTGTACGTGTTGTACCTGTTCGTGTCGTGGATAGAGAGCGTCGCGATGCACGTTGTGCAGCCCTTGATGGGAGACTTTTACCTGCCAGGTCAGGGAATTTTGTTGGGTATTTTGGCGATTTTGGGGCTGGGATTTTTGATTTCACAACCCTTCACGGCCAAGATGTTTTCATGGGTTGAGCTGCCCATGACCAACTTGCCAGTCGTCAAAAGTATTTACAACTCGCTGAAAAATTTTGCCGACTACTTCTCGCCGCAAAAATCCAACCCACAGCAAGTGGTGTCCTTGCGCATGCCGGGTCATGCTTTGGCGATTGTGGGTCTCATCACCCGGCCTAACACCCACGGTTTACCTGCTGGGTTGGACATTCCCGACAACGTGGCGGTGTATTTGCCGATGGGCTACATGATCGGTGGTTACACCGTGTTTGTACCGCGCAGCTGGGTCACGCCGCTGGATATGTCGGTGGAAGAAGCCATGCGCTCGTCGCTGATCGCCTGGATGGCGTCGACTCGAAACGGCTCTGACGAGAACAACGCAGCACCCTCCCCCTGAGGCTTAAACCAGCAGGGTGACGATGACCACAATGAGGACGCCCAAGCCCAAGTTCACTGCCACCCAAGTGCGGATAGATGCCAAAGCGGCAGCACCGGCAGCCCAGTCAGCGGCCTGAACGGCACGGCTCAGGCGCTTGAACAAGGCAAAGCGGATGTGCGCAAAAATCAGCATCATCAAGATGCCGAAACTCGCCATGAGTGTCCAGCTCAAGGGCATCGAAAAACTACCGCCGCTTTGCACCACTTGTTTAGCAACGCGGCCGATCATCCACAGACCAGTCGCCAGCGTCACCAACACGGCGACAGACACCGCGTTGAAGAAGCGCCGCAAAACTTCATGCATCACGCGCACACGCTCAGGCACTTCTAAACTCATCACGGCTGGACGCAAAAAGAAATGCGCAAACACCATGCCGCCAATCCAAACAATGATGGCGAGGACGTGAGCGAGTTTGAGCGTGACATAAATCATGGGCAATCTTTCGGTTTCAAAGTAGCCGGCCATCGTAACAAACGATGACGACACGCCGTCATGGCGAGCGCAGCGCGGCCATCCATGACTGCGAATTCAGGCTCCTGGACTGCCACGCTTCGCTCGCAGTGACGGACATGTTGAGGCTAGCTGCTGGCGTTACCGGTTGGCATTTTCCGCGCGCCCATAGAACGACTTCTTAGCCAACTCAACCACCACCACGTAGGCAGCGGTCAGCCCAATCATCGCCAGCACCAGCGGCGCCGGCAGTGGTACAAAACCAAAGATCGAACTGAAGGGCAGATACGGCAACATCAAGGCCAGCACGATGATGCAGGCGCTGCTGCCCAACAACAGGTTGCCGGGTCGGCTGCGGTAGAAAGGCCTGCGCGTGCGCACCACCAGCGCGATCACCAGTTCGGTCAACAGCGACTCTAAAAACCAGCCCGTACGGAACTCTTCTGGCGAGGCACGGAACAACCACAGCAGCGCGCCAAAAGTCAGCATGTCGAACAGTGAGCTGATCAACCCAAAGCGCACCATGTAGTCGCGAATAAAACCCGTGTCCCAGCGGCGCGGCTTGGCCACCCATTCCGGGTCAACCCGGTCACTGGCGATCGCGGTAGCGGGAATGTCTGCCAGAAAATTATTTAACAAAATCTGTGACGCCAGCAGCGGCAGGAACGGCAAAAAGATGGACGCGATAGCCATGCTGAACATGTTGCCGAAGTTAGCGCTGATGGTGGTGAGGATGTACTTGAGCGTGTTGGCAAAGGTCCTGCGGCCTTCGTCGATGCCGAGCCGCAAGATGCCCAGATCTTTGCGCAGCAATAAAAAATCCGCCGCGTCCTTGGCCACATCGACCGCTGTGTCCACCGAGATGCCGACGTCGGCGGCGTGCAACGCCAGCGCGTCATTGATGCCGTCGCCCATGTAGCCGACCACGTGGCCGCTTTTTTGGAGCGCCAAGATGATGCGCTCTTTTTGGTTCGGGTCGACCTCGGCGAACAAGGTGGTGCGTGCGGCCGCATGCATCAGCGCCTCGTCGCCCATGTCGTTTAACTCGCGGCCAGTCATCACAGTGATGACCGGCAGATTGACGGCTTCGGCCACATGCCGCGCCACCTTGCGGTTGTCGCCGGTGATGATTTTGAGCGCCACCCCGCGCTGCGCCAAATCCAAAATGGTTTGTCGCACGTCGGCCTTGGGTGGGTCCATGAAGAGCAGAAAACCAGCGAAGCACAAGCCGCATTCGTCTGCGCGCGTGTACGAGCCGCTGCGCGCCTCCACACGTCGCCAAGCTACACCCAGCACGCGGTAGCCCTGCGCACTCCAGGCGTCATAACGCGATTCAATGTTGGAACGCAGGGCGTCATCGAGCGGCGTCGCCGCATCACCATCAAGGCTGATGCACAGGGCCAGAATTTTGTCGAGCGCGCCTTTGGTGATCAGCGTGCAACCTGCTGACCCAGCATCCTCATGCGCGACAACCACCGACAAACACTTGCGGACAAAGTCGTACGGAATTTCGTCCACTTTTTTCTCTGTATCAAGCTTGAGTCCAGCCTGCTTCACAGCCGCCAGCACGGCATCATCCAGCGGGTTCGTCAAGCCCGACTGAAACTGCGCATTCAGGCCCGCGAGCTGCAGCACCGCTGGGCTGGGCTGGCCAAGGGCATCCACTGCCGCGTCCAGCGCCACCACGCCAGCTGTCAACGTACCGGTCTTGTCGGTGCACAAAACGTCCATGCTGCCGAGGTTTTCGATCGAGTTGAGCCTCCGCACGATCACGCCCAGCTTGGCCATGCGCTTGGCACCGTGCGACAGCGTGATGCTGACAATCGCCGGCAATAACTCGGGCGTCAAACCCACCGCCAAGGCCAGCGCAAACAGCAGCGAAGCCACCGGCGGCTTGGCCATGAAGATATTGATGGCCACCACCCCCACGACCATCGCCAGCATGATGCGGGTCAGCAAGTAGCCGAAGCGGTGGATACCGCGCTCGAACTCTGTCAGCTGAGGCCGCAAGGCCAGCTTGTCGGCAATCTGCCCAAAAACACTGGCCTTGCCGGTCTGCACGATCAAGGCCTGCGCCGTGCCGCTGTTGACGCTGGTGCCCATGAAAACGCAGTTGCTGCGCTCGGCCAAACTGGCTTTTACAGCCACCTTGCCCGGCATTTTTTCGACCGGAAAAGTCTCGCCCGTCAGCACGGCTTGATTGACAAAAAAGTCCTTGGCTTCGAGCAGAACCGCATCAGCGGGAATCAGGCTGCCGGCCGACAGCAGCACGATGTCGCCCGGCACCAATTGGTGCGACGGCACGATTTTCAGCAGCCCGTTGCGCAGCACTTTGGAGTGCACTGTGACCTGTGAGCGCAGCTTTTCAATCGCGTTGCCAGCGATGAACTCTTGCGTGAAGCCGAGCATGGTGCTGCCCAAGACGATGGCCAGCACCACGCCCGCGTCAACCCACTCAGAGGCGGCCAAGGAGATGCCGGAAGCGACGATCAGAATCAGCACCAACGGACTTTTAAACTGGCTCAACAACAGCCCCAGCGCAGTGGCTTTTTTCAACGCTTTGAGCGTATTCGGCCCGTCGCGTTTTAAGCGAAGATGAGCTTCGCGCTGAGACAGACCACCAGCATCCGTTTTCAGTTCTGCCATCAACTGATCTGCCGGTAAGCCCCAATAAGTTGGCATGACGTTGGGTTTGCCGGACATGGCGACATCCTTTCCAGCGAGCCACTGCTCTGAAGGACTCAGAACCTCACGCAACACGCCGTCGACGATGGTTCCCGAAGAATGAACACTGGCGTTTGATGTGCGTCAAAGCCATCACAGATCGCTGGCTGGAACAACCTTATGGGCTCTGATGCTCACCAAACTCAAATGCAATATTTCCAGTTATTCATGAAGGGTTATCCCTATGGTGTTTAACTACCGGGTACTACTTTTAAGTTGACTCACCGATAGGACTTCCAAAACATGATCACGCTTGATATCAACAACCGACAAGTCAATGTCGATGTGCCGCCGGACATGCCGTTGCTCTGGGCACTGCGCGACGAACTGGGCATGATGGGCACCAAATTTGGCTGCGGCGCTGGGCTCTGCGGCGCTTGCACCGTGCACATGGGCGGCGAAGCCGTGCGCTCTTGCGTGCTGCCGGTGTCTGCCGCTGTTGGCCAGCACATCACCACCATTGAACACTTGGAGTCGGACACGCTGGGTGCTGCCGTGCAGGCCGCGTGGATAGCGGCCAACGTGCCGCAATGCGGCTATTGCCAAGGCGGCCAAGTCATGTCGGCAGTGGCCCTGCTCAAAAGTAATCCGAAACCCACGGACAGCGATATTGACGAGGCGATGAGTGGCAATATTTGCCGCTGCGGCACCTACACCCGTATCCGCACAGCCATCAAGCAGGTCTCTGCTCAGCTGGGAGCCAAGTCATGAACAAGGTCCTCAACCTCGACAACTCGGCCCGCCGCACTTGGCTCAAAAGCATGGGCGCCGGTGGTTTGATTCTGGCCGTCGGCAACGCCGGCAACGTCTTCGCGCAAACTGCAGCCGCAGCCAAAGAAGTCAAGTACGGTGGCGACGGCATGCCGGGCGGACTGGTGGACGATCCGCTGGTTTTTGTCTCGATTGATGCCGCAGGCGTGGTCTCCGTGGTGTGTCATCGCTCCGAGATGGGCCAAGGCGTGCGCACCAGCTTCACCATGGTGGTGGCCGATGAACTCGAAGCCGACCTGACGCGCGTCAAGGTGGTGCAAGCCTTGGGCGACGAAGCCCGCTACGGCAACCAAAACACCGACGGCTCGCGCAGCCTGCGCCACTCAATGGAGCCGCTGCGCCGCGTTGGCGCCGCTGCACGCGCCATGCTGGAGGCCGCCGCCGCCGCGCGCTGGAGCGTGCCGGTGGGCGAAGTACAAGCACGCAACCACGAACTGGTGCACCTGCCCAGCGGTCGCAAGCTCGGCTTCGGCGAGGTCGCTGTGGCAGCCGCCGCACTGCCCGTACCTGCCCGTGCCAACCTGAAGTTGAAAACACCGGCGCAGTTTCGCTACATCGGCAAGGGCAACACGCCATCGATTGACGGCGCCGACATCGTGCGCGGTCGAGCTGTCTACGGCACCGACATTCGGCTTGACGGGATGGTTTACGCAGTGGTGGCCCGCCCGCCCGTGCTGGGCGGCAAGCTCAAACGTTTCGACGCCGCTAAGGCCTTGAAAGTGCCTGGCGTCTTGCGCGTGATTGAACTCAAAAGCACCCCGCTGCCGGCCAACCACCACCCACTGGGCGGTGTGGCCGTGGTCGCGAGCAACACTTGGTCAGCCATCAAGGGCCGTGAGGCTTTGGTGCTTGAATGGGAAGACGGGGCACACGCCAGTTACGACTCAGTGGCCTACAAAGCCACGCTAGAAGCCTCCGCCCGCCAACCCGCCAAGGCCATGCGCAATGACGGCGACACGACCGCCGCACTGGCGAAATCTACGCGACGCGTGCAGGCCGAGTACTACCTGCCCCACGTGGCCCATGCGACGATGGAGCCACCGGTGGCGACCGCCCGCATTGTCAACAACCGCTGCGAGATTTGGGCGCCCACACAGGCTCCGCAGGGCGCAAGAGATTTTGTGGCACAAAAACTAGGCCTCAAGCCCGAGCAGGTCACTTTGAACGTCACGCTGCTGGGTGGCGGCTTTGGGCGCAAGTCCAAATTCGACTTCATCGCCGAAGCGGCTCTGGTGTCGCAAGCCCTGGGCGGCACACCGGTCAAGCTGCAATGGACGCGTGAGGATGACATCCACCACGATTACTTCCACACGGTGGCCGTGGAGCACTTGGAAAGCGCGCTCGACGCCAAGGGCAAACCCACCGCCTGGCTGCACCGCTCCGCAGCACCCTCCATCAGCTCGACCTTTGTACTGGGTTCCAACACACTGCAGCCGTTTGAGATGGGCATGACGGCGATCAACGTGCCGTTCCAGATTCCCAACGTCCGGATCGAAACGCCAGTCGCAGAAGCCCACACACGCATCGGCTGGTTTCGCTCGGTCTACAACATTCCACATGCTTTTGCGGTGCAAAGCTTTGTCAGCGAGTTGGCGGCTGAGGCCAAGCGCGACCCGAAAGACTATCTGCTGGAATTGATCGGGCCTGCCCGCCGAATCGACCCGCGTACGCTGTCAGATCAAACCAACTATGGCGAGTCCCCCGAGCGCTACCCAATCGACACCGGCCGCATGGCACGGGTGGTTCGGCTGGCGGCAGCAGGCGCCAAATGGGGGCGCAAGTTGCCTAAAGGAAGGGGCTTAGGCATCGCAGTCGCTTACTCGTTCATGACCTACGTTGCCACGGTAGTGGAGGTCGAAGTAGACGCCAAGGGCGGTTTACGCATCATCGCTGTCGACTCTGCTGTGGACTGTGGCCCGCAGGCCAATCCGGAGCGCATCCGCTCGCAGCTCGAAGGTGCCGTCATCATGGGGCTGGGCTTGGCCAAGCACGGAGAAATCACGTTCAAGGACGGCAAGGTTGTGCAAAGCAACTTCAACGACCACGCGATGCTGCGCCACAACGAAGCACCCCGGGAGATTCGTGTGCACTTCGCGCCTGCCGACTACAGCGTCGCGCCCGGCGGTGTGGGTGAACCCGGCCTGCCGCCGATTGCTCCAGCCTTGTGCAATGCGATCTTCGCGGCCACCGGAAAACGCATCCGCCGACTGCCGATTGGCGAGCAACTCACCGTCGCTTAGGGTTCACGCAAACCGTGCAAGCGCAGATGCACATCGTCTTCCAAGTCGATGGGCATCTGCTGCTTGGCCTGCAAATAGTGGGTGGTGAACACATCTAGGTAAGCCTCGAGCGTCTGCGCTGCGCGGGGCTCACCAGCCAGTTCCATGCACAGCGCGGCCACTTCAGAGGTACAGAAATGGTCTTCACGTTTGGAGCGGCGCAGGCGGTAACGTGAAAGTTGTTCGGGCTGCAAACTGAGCACCGGCAAGTGGTCCAAATAGGGACTCTTGCGAAACATCTTGCGCGCCTCGGGCCAAGTGGCGTCGAGCAACACAAACAGTGGCCGCTTGCCGGGCTGAATCGACACCTCAGTCACCACACGCTCAGCCGCCACAAACTCCCCAGGAAACACCAGGTATGGCTGCCATTGCGGGTCAGCCAGCATGGTCAGCAGCGCCGGGTCTACTTCGGTTCGCGCCCAGCCAAAAGCAGCTGTGTCCGCCACCACATCGGCAATCAGCCAACCGGTGTTGCTGGGTTTCAGGGGCTCGATGTCGCACATGATCAAGCACACCCCGGCCCGCGTCGGCACCGCTGGGCGCAAGGCACACAAGCAATGAGACAGCACGAGCCGACAACCCGCGCAGTGCGCCAAGCGCGAACCGCCACGCGCGAGAAAGGGCTTGGAACTGCGCGCTATGCGGGCGGTGCGCAAGCGGGCTACGGCGTGCGGGGCGTTGATCTCAGCCAACCGCAGCCAGTGCGCGCACCGGTTTGTCCAGCCGTGCGGCCGACAAATACTGCTGACGGTAATTTTCAAACGGCATGGTGTCAGCGGCTTCTATTTTTTTCTGATCGGCGACAGACTGAGCGCTCATTTGCAGCAAGCGGGCTTGTTGCTCAGCCGACCACGGCATGCCCAACAGCATAGCCTGCGTCTTGACCGATTGAGCGCGTACAAACTGCACGAACGAGTTGTCAAAGCCCTGCATGGCTGTCAACACGCGGGCTGACGGCAAGGTGTCCGGTTGCTGCAAAGCGGCGCTGGCGGCGGCCAGTGAGCGACTGTAGCGGTCTGTGTCGTGCGTGGCGTCCAGCGTCGCAGCCAGCGGTGCGCAAGCGGCCACCAACTCAGCACCCCAAGTCGTCAGGCTGACCTCTTGGCCGTTGCGTTCAAGTTGCAAACCCGGCTCACGCCCACGCGCGGCGGTGCGGTGCTGGTTACGGGCCAGTTCGGCAATTTCGGCGGGTGAATCAGGCGGGCTCTCGGTCTGCAAACAATGCAGCAAAAAGACGTCCAGAAAATCCATGGTCTCGGCCTTGATGCCGACCGGCACAAAGGGGTCGAGATCCATCAAGCGCACTTCAATGTATTCAACGCCGCGCTCACGCAGCGCGTGCAAAGGCCGCTCGCCCGGGAAGATCACGCGCTTCGGGCGGATCGTGCCGTAGAACTCATTTTCAATTTGCAGCAAGGTGTCGCCCAGCTGGTTGTAGTCGCCGCCCGGGTTACGAATGCCCACGCCTTCATAAGCTGGGTAAGGCCGGGTCAGCGCATCCGCCAAAGACGCGGCATAACCTTCCAAACTGTTGTAACTGACTGCCAGCGAAGCCTGTGCATCGCTCTGATAGCCCAGCCGGCCCATGCGCAGCGACGTGCCATGCGGCATGTACATGGTGTTGGCTGAGAGTTGTTGCAACTCATGCTGACGCCCCGCCACAAAACTGGAACACACCGCCGGCGACGCGCCAAACAGGTACAACAGCAAAAACGCATGGCGCCTGAAATTACGGATCAAACCGAAATAAGCTTCACTCGACACACCCGGCAAAGACCAGTTGTAATGAATACCAGAAATCGTCTGCATGCGACGGCCGTAACGGTGGCTCAAGCCCATGCGGTAAATACTTTTGGCACGTCCCACATTGGACGAGCCAAAGCGCGCGATGGGAATGGTTTCGTCGGTCGGCAGGCCGCAGGGCATGCTCGACACCCAGAGCATCTCGTCGCCCGTTTTCTGCAGTTCACGGTAGGTGAACTGATGCATCTCGGTCAACTCGCCCAGCGCGCCAGCAGCGTCAAGGTGCACGCCCGTGACCAGCTCCAGCTGCGACTCACTGAAGTCAGTGGTGATGTGCGGATGCGTCAGCGCCGAGCCGAGCGCCGCAGGGTGCGGCGTCAGCGCCAGCGCACCACTGGGTTGCGCACGCAGGCTTTCTTTTTCAACACCACGGCCCATGCCTTTGAGCCGGGCGGGTGTCAGGTCTTTCAGCAAATTGTCCGAAAGCTGTCCGGCCGTAGCCTGCAACTGGGTCATATTCTCGGTTCCTCAGATTCTTATTTTTGGGATTGAATGCACGCTATCACAGGCTGGCTAATCTTGCTGGCCAGCATAAAACGCACATTCATCCGTGGGCGGACTTCAGGCCAGCACGTGCTGCAGCCAGTTTTCCATATCGGCAATTTCTTCCTGGCAGACCGAGTGCTCCATCTGGTACTCATGCCAATCGACCGCGTAACCTAACGACTCCAAATGGTCTCGCGAGGCGGTCGCGCGCGGCAAGATCACCACCGGGTCCCGGCTGCCATGCGCCATGAAAATGGGAACGTATTGGTTGGCGGCGCTGCGCTCGGCAGCCGTCTTGTCTGCCAGTGGCAAGTAGCCCGACATGGCGATGATGCCGGCCAAACGGTCACGGTGGCGCAGACCGGTCATGAGCGCCATGGCGCAGCCCTGCGAGAAACCGGCCAACACAATCCGATTGGAGGCCATGCCCCGCGACTTCTCGCGTTCAATCAGTGCGTCAATCGCCAGCTGCGAATGTCGCATGCCCGCCTCGTCTTGGCGCTGCGTCAGGTCGGCGCCCAAAATGTCGTACCAAGCCGGGATTTGGTAACCACCATTGATGGTCACGGACATCACCGGTGCGTTGGGAAATATAAAGCGGATCGGCCCCACAGCTGTCAGGTCAAACTGCTCGGCAATCGGCAAAAAATCGCGCCCATCCGCACCCAAACCGTGCAGGATTAACACAGTGGCGACAGGGTTTTCACCGGTCTGAGCTTCAATGACTTCGAGTGACATACGCAAACCTAACCCGGTCTAGTCCGGTGCGGAAATTTGATTCAAACAAAAAAGCAAACAGCAGCTTCCAGCTGCTGTAACGCCCAAGCATCGGCAGACAACCCGCCGAGCTGCGCATTTTAAAGGTCATCCAGATTGACGCAGGGCAGCGTACAGATACCCTTATTAGCAGTGGCAGCAGGGTTCAGCAACTTGCGCAATGTTTGCCCCGCTTCACAGCAAGCGTTTTTTAGCCATGCCCTTCAAGGCGAAATAGGCCAAGGCGCTCAACAGCATGGCACTGGCCAAGCTGAAGACTAAAAAGATCAGGAAATTCTCAGACAACTGCCAACGGACATAAGTGATCCATGGCAAGCTGCCGATGTAATAGACCGAATCTGCAGGCACAGAGTCAATCGACTTGCCACGAATCACCGACACAGCGCCCTTGACTTGATTGACAAACCCATCCCCGCCAGACATCGCCAGCAAAGCCTCATCCAAATCATCCGGCTGAGCGCCCCAAATCAGCACAGCACTTCGTCCACGGGCCAGCGGCGACTCAAAACCTCGGATCACTGCACGCCCCGTAGCACCCTCACAAAGCGGCTCGCTAAGTGACGGTGGGGCGGCCACAGCCGATGCCAAGGCCCAATGAAATGGGTTGAAATCAATACCAAAGAACTTCCAGTTGCGCTGGGTACTTGGCTGAATTTGCAAAGCGATGCGCCAGGTTTTTAGCAAAGGCTGGTTGTCGCCTGCAGCGATCAACAGCAAATCTTTGCGTGCAAAGTTGTCAATCTGCCCAGCCTCGGCAACGCTCACAGCATTAGCCGGATAACCCGTTGACTGACCCAGACGCCCCATCACGCCAAGGTACGTTGTGTACTCTTGCAGGCTTGGCGAATCCGACAGAATCACAGCGGTTTCAGACAAGTCAGCCAGCCGGGTGAAGGGAAATCCACTGTCGCTGAAAACAGCCAGATTGGGCATCGCCATGTAATGCGGGTAGCCAGAAATATCGATCCAAGAATCGGGCTCAATCGCACCGCGCATGTTCTCAACAAGAATGTCGCGGCATTCGCCTTCTTTGCTGTAGTTGTACTTGAAGTTGAGCTGCATCTGCGACTGATGTGCCACCGTGTACATCGGCACGTTCAAGCGGGTCTCCATCGACAAGGTTTTGTCAGGCAACAACTCACTCAGTTGGGGCACCATGTGCAGCATGGACTGCAGATTGGACGGTCGCTGGAACGGTAACAAAGGCACGCTTTTCACCAACTGCTCATTGAAGTTGACAAGCAAGGAGGCGTTTGCTGATGTGTGCGCTTGCGGTGTGTAGCGGTATTTAAGATCAACCGGAATGCCTGAATCGTTCCAACGAAACAAGTCAGGCGGTACACGCATGTTCAAGCGAATAGCGCTGGGATTGTGGCCAGACACATTCATAGCAGCGGAATGGCTCAATTCAGAAAATCTGACCGGTCGATGGCTGGCCAGCCAATTTGGCGCATCGTAAGGCCGCCGCACGGCCGAACTGTTGAGGGGCTTGACCAGCATGCTGCTGCCCTCTAGGGCAGCCGTGCCGATGGTCAACGCCGTGGCAGCCATGCGCAGTTCTTTGCTGTCCCGACCACTGATCAACAACAGCTTGCCGTCTGGATCGTTGGGGTTGACCACAATTGAAAGTGTCGGACCTGACAAAGCTGGCAAGGCCCTACCGGCTAAACCCGCCATGCCGAACAAAGGCAGATGACCAGTGACAAAAACAACAGCATGGCCTTTGGCGGGAAGGGTGTTCAATGACGCCGGGAAAATCGCTCCCCGATCACCCGCAATCGCTCCGAACCAGGAAGAAACAGTGCCCGCAGCTTCCAGCATTTCATTGTCGACATGGCCGACAAAAACAACCGGCAGTTGCAACTGAAGTGTGTCACGCGGGTCCATGAAGGGTCGCGGCAAAATTCGCAGGTCGTTGTTCAACCTGACCGACTCAGACGTCAGCTCTAGCGTGCTCAAGTTGCTGATATTGGCCCACAAACTTGAATCCGACGGATCTTCACATTTGTCCGTGTAGTGACCGATCAGTTGAAAGTCAATTTTGTTGTATTCAGTGATGAACCGAGGTGGCAAATCCACGAGGCGCTCTAATGTGCTTGTCGACGTCTTTTTGGGCAGCTCGAGACTGGCCGCCACTTCACCATTGAGCAGCACATTAATATGTGAAACGTGACTCAGAAGTGCTGGTGAATACGAAAAAAGAAGCTTTAACCGAGCCTGCGTCACCACCTCGTCAGCGCGCACATGAAAGTTCACACCATCACGGCTGTCGACACCCCGCAAGGCCATCGAAAACCTGGCGCCCAACTGCTTCAAGGTCAACTGATGGCTTGAAGCCATCGTGGTGCGAGCAACCACCAAGGGCTTAGCCGCTGTTTGTCGAGATGCATCCCCGGCGTGCAACTGTAGCGGAAGTGCCACCATCAGATAAAGCGTGAAAATAAGTTTCTTGTTCATTTTTTTCTCAAAAAATTAAACTGTGAAATTTGAAGCACGCGGCTTGTTTTGGCTGTGACAGTCTTCAGCTGATACATCGATTGGATGGGGGTTTTTAGCGTAAAGACGAGTGACGCGATAAAGCAAGGGCAGCAAGTTCAACACCCCATGGATGAAAACC
The DNA here is from genome assembly GCA_947451205.1 of Comamonadaceae bacterium. Taxonomy (GTDB): domain Bacteria; phylum Pseudomonadota; class Gammaproteobacteria; order Burkholderiales; family Burkholderiaceae_C; genus Polaromonas. Next base: position 24,265 of record CANFZL010000002.1, on the reverse strand, counting down.
TCTTTCAGCGACTTCAATAGCTTGTCTTGCGGTCCACGGCCCCAAACGTGGGCCCAGTTGTCTGCACCTGAGAAGGTCATTTGGATCAGGTTTCGTTCCTGCACCAGTGTCAGTTGTTCAAATTCCAATTCAATGGCGCTGCCTGAGCCCACCACTTTGGCCGGGAAAATAAACTCTGAATGCCCACGAAAAAGTGCCAACTTGACTTCGGTTCCGAAAGCAATGTCTCGCGCACGCGGCAAAGTCAGACCAACGCCTTGGGTTGAAAACGAATAGGTTTCACAAGCCACTGTTTTGCCGTTGGCAAATATCAGAGATGCGGGGATGACCGCACTGATTTTGGGTGTGGCCCATTCGTGACACTTTTCGTAAGCGACCCCGAGACTGGCGCTGACGATGACGACGTTGTAAAGCACCCAAGCAAGGTTCATGAGTGTTATCGAGGTGCTGACATCACCCTTGATCAACATCGCCACGCCGGCCACGATGCCCAACACATTGAGCAGCATCAAAATGACACAGGGTCTGGCAATTTTCCAGTCATAAAAGTCATCGCCGACTAAACCACCTTTGGCGGTGACATTGAAAGCGCCTGATTTCGGCTTCAGCACGGCCTTCACAACAGGCCCCACGAGATACCAAGCTAAAACCGTTTCACAGACCTCACTCCAGAATGAATGACGGTATTGCTTTTGTATTTTCGAAGTCGTGATGTGCGATGTAAAAATATGCGGCAAGGCATAGGCCAGCACCATCAGCGGGGTTGAATGAAAGACTTCGGCTTGAAAAAACAAAAAGGCCAGCGGTGCGGTTAAGAAAACCAGCCGCGGCAGGCCGTAAAAGATATGCAAGATGGCGCTCAGGTAACACAAGCGTTGTCCAAGACTCAAACCACGCCCCAACAAAGGGTTGTCGACGCGAAAAATTTGAGCCATGCCACGGGCCCAACGAATGCGTTGCTTGATGTCCCCAGACAAGCTTTCAGTTGCCAAGCCCGCCGACATGGGAATACCCAAATACGCGGTGTTGTAGCCAAAGCGACTGAACTTGAGAGCGGTATGGGCGTATTCGGTGACCGTCTCAACGGCGATGCCGCCAATCTCCATCAGCGGCTCGCGACGTATCACGGCACCAGACCCACCAAAAAACGATGCATTCCAAAGATCGTTTCCGTCTTGCACCAGTCCGTCAAAAAAGTGCGGCGTTTGCAACATGGCCAACTTAGGGTCCCGCAAAAATGAACCCATTGAGATTTGTAAAAATGTACGCTTTGGTATGTGGCCACTTTCAAAAATAGCGACATATTCACCGAATGTTTTTCCGAGCGCATCATTTAAATTACCAGCTTTATAGCTAATATTATTTTCGCGAGACAAATACTTAACACCCGAAATCTCACAAAAATCTTTAAATTCTGCTCTTCGGCCATCATCCAGAAGGTATATATTTAATTTACCTACAGGCCAATCCAGCCCCTGAGTTGCAAAAATTGTCGACCTGACAAAATTGAGAGGCTCGCTAAGGGTTGGTATCAAAATATCAACAGTCGGCCACTTATCAAGATCGTCTGGCAATGTGCTTGCGCGGCGCTCAAGTGGCCACGCAGTTTGAAAATAGCCGAGCAATAAAATACAAAGGGTATACAACTCAGCCAACACCAAGCCCCAGCCGAAAAATGCATTCACAGGGGTGTCAAAGTCAACCGACTCCGTCAGCCGCCAATACATATAACGCAAAGATGAAGCTGCCGACAAGGTGATCATTCCAATCACCTCGAATCGACTCCATTGCATAGTCCTTAATACAAGCACTGCTACAAATGAAGTCATACCCACCAATAACTGCCGATACAACTCAAATGGTATCGTGATGGCGACAAAAAAAAATGCAAAACTTATCAATGAAAATAAAAAATTCAAACCTTTTGAAAATCTAGGATAGACATCTATTAAATGCATCCATCGGCCTCTGAAATATGCCATTCCAGCCAGCTTTTTCATTGAGTTATTCAATTTAAAATTCTGCAGTTCGCCATTAATTCTTTAAGATTTACGACTGCATTATGGATGTCACGGGTTCCGACGCATTCATCATCGTAGTCAAGCACTGCTTGACCGCAGGCGACTGCCTCGGCGATCGACTGATCTTGATGAACGACAGAAAAGTAATCTACATTTAGAGTTTCTCTCATAAGATCCGTCATGTCACTGTTCAGTTGCCGATTGCGATCCACTTGATTAATGATGTTCATCTGACCCATGAAGTTTTTTCGTTCATAGCATTCCATTTTTATTTTTTTAATATATTTGTTAGCTGTCCCGAAAGATGCTGCATCTGCCAACAAAATCAACACGAGAACATGACACGCAGAAAATGCCTGCTGTTGATATATGGATGCACCTGGTGGTGTATCTAAAAATACATAGCTATCCTCAGGCAGATTCAATAGCTCAAGTTGTGTCAGCAAATAGTCGGGATCATCAGCCAACCTCATTTCGAATATGGCTTTGTCACTGTCATTGATCAAACCATAAGGCAATACCATGTCGCCTTCTTCAGATTGCCATATCGCACCTCGCCAATCAGCACTGGACAAGCTTGCTCTAGAGATACCGTTGATATGCTCTGTTGACAGCCCAAAGTGCAGACCAAGTCCATTTTGTGGGTCCAGATCAACAGAGAGAACTTTGTGTCCCTGCCGCCTCAAGGCGACGCTGAGATTGGCAGAAAGCGTCGTTTTCCCTACGCCGCCCTTGCCAGATGCAACAGTGATGATTTTCATACCTGCGGTAATTTCATCAGTTTAGAGTTAAGTTCATCTAAATGACGGCCAAACTCAATTCTATTGAAAAGGCTGCTTAACTTAGTCTTGCCACTTGACGACTTACCCTGGGTCGCTATTTTCACAGCATCATTCATATCACGCCCAGCCATCTCAATAATATTAATTCTTTCTACCGCATGAGCAGTACTCACAACCTCTCCCGCAATAGCTTTTTTCAAATTATCTATGCGATGACGCGCATTCGAATCTACCATATTCAGCCCTACTGATTTAACTGATTTATTTTTAATTTCAGTATTAACTTTTTCTTCAGTCGCAGAAATCAGTGTCGTCTCCACATTCAAATCAACTACCTTAACCTGGTTTTTTTTCTCACGACTAGTTTTATTTTCAAACTTTTCACCAACCTTGACCGGAGGTATGTCAGCAAGTTTCGATTCCATGGCGCGTACTAATGGCCAATTCCTCATGGCCATTCTTACTTTGTATTCATTATTAATAATATCTTTATATTTCTTAGGATTCTCGGCCATCAACTTATAAAGCTTGCTTATATCTGCCTCGCTGATCATAATTAAGTCTTCCTTTTTATATTTCAACAATTTATACGCTTAAATAATACTCAATACTTCCAAACTCATCTATTTAACTCGCCTGTTTGACTCTCAATTTTTCGCCGGCACCCATGCGACTCACCCACTGCTGATAAACCCCTTCTAAAAAACCAGAGACCCATTCTTCTGATGTCTTATTGAATACACCATTGCTCAAGAGTCCATTGGTTGAACTGTGATGCGTGATGTGCAGAGCGTCCCCACTGTCTCTCAGCTCAACCCAGCCCCAATCCATGTCCGCCCAAACGGCACACATGAATTTTTCATAGTCATCTAACGTCTCGCCATCAGGCATCGTGGTGTGACTTGCAAATCGGTAGCCGATTCGAACCATCATTGATCGCAGCTCTACTGTCGAACCTTGACTCGTGATCTCACTCGCTGTTGCTGCCAACAGAGCGCGCCAATGACGTGATGTTTGACGCTTGACTTTGTAATCATTATTTTTAGCAACCAGCATGAAAGTATTTCCAATATTTTTAATGCTTACCAACAACATTGATATGTTGAGTCCGGACCGCTTCAGCGCCTCTGATGACTAGGCCGTATCTCGCACACCACTCATGATTTGCAGCCAACCACGCGGTCAAGAAAGAATCTGCGTAGCCAGCAACTCACACAATGATTAGAGTTTTGACAACGTTTACAGTTGTTACAAGATTGAAAACTATGCTTACTTTTATTTCAGACTGCAGTCGTTGGCAGCTGAAGGACTTTGCCCTTCCTTCGTGAGCTTTGGGGAGCCACCCTACCGCTGAAGCAGGGCCCTCCCTGAGCGACATCAGGCTCAGTGACCCATACAGTCGAATCTTCAATAATTCTTATTTGAAAGATTATTTTAATTTTGCAAATGACATCCCGTCATCAGGTCGATATGGACGCTCAGCTGGGAGCTCGGACTTGATGACAAACCAACTTAACAACCTAGGAATATGCCCATGAGAGTTCTTAATTTCACCCACAGCCAAATTGCCTTGGCCGTCATGATCGCGATTTCAGCGCCATTGGCCATGCAGCAGGCTCATGCTGGAGCCGGTTGGGCAGACAACATTGACAAATCAGGCACGCCTTTCAAGCAAGGCACCTTCTATGCCAACAGCCCGCAAGGCATTCAGACTGACTACAGCCCCAACGCCGCGGCTGGCGCCACACGCGACACAGGTAACGCGTTGCGAAAGTTTGTCGACAGCCTGCCGATGGTCGACGGTTACACCACCAACCCTGCGCTGCTGGCAGCCAACCCCAGCCTGCTGGGCAGACACATTCCGTTGGCGGTCAAAGAAAAAGTTGGACCCAACGGACACTCCACGACCTTTCCTGATGCCGACTACTACGAAATCGCCGTGGTCGAATACCGCGAACAACTTCACTCCGATCTGCCCGCCACCGTCAAGACCGGCAACAAGGTCAGCGGAGGCACAACGCTGCGAGGCTATGTGCAAATTGCCACGGCCAACCTGCCCTCTGGGACACCCACTTACCAGCTGTTCTACTTGAACGGAACCCCTGTTCTTGACAACAAAGGAAATGTCGTTTTCGGCGTTGGCGACAAGCCACATTACCTCGGCCCCATCATCGACAGCCAGTCAGGCGTCCCGGTGCGCTTGAGGTTTGACAACTACCTGCCGACGGGTCGTTTTGATCCGCTGACCAACACCCGTGGCGGCGATCTCTTTATTCCGACCGACACGACCGTCCCCGGCGCAGGACTCGGCCCCCTCGGTGCCGCCAATCCAGCCGCGCCGCTGGCGACCGAGATGTACTCGCAAAACCGGGTCATGATTCACCTGCACGGTGGTGACACACCCTGGATCTCGGACGGTGAGCCACACTCCTGGATCACCCCGGCAGGTGAAACCGGCACCCCTTACTTGCGCGGTGAAACCACACAAAACGTGCCCGACATGCCCGACTTTGGCGCCGGCACTCAAACCTATTACTACCCGAACAATCAGAGCTCGCGCATGCAGTGGTACCACGACCACACCTATGCAGCCACCCGCACCAACGTTTACGCGGGCATTGTGTCGGCCTTCCTGATTCACGATACGACCGAAGCCACCATGAAAGCTGCTGGCGGCGCGTTGGCGGGCATGGACGAAATCCCCCTGATCTACGAAACCAAGACCTTCGTCCCGAAGGACATCAACATTCAAGATGCGAAGTGGAATGTTGATGCCGCTGGCAACCCCAAGCCGCGTTGGGGCGCCTATGGCGACCTGTGGTTCCCCCACGTGTACGAGGCCAACCAAAACCCCAACTCCCAAGACGGCACCAACCCCGCCGGTCGCTGGGACTACGGCCCTTGGTTCTGGCCCGTCTTCCCTGCGCCGCTGGCCCTGCCAGCCGGTGACGTGGACAACGTCAGCGCTGTGCAGGAGGCTTACAACGACACCCCGCTGATCAACGGCGTGGCCTATCCCAAGCTGAATGTTGAACCCAAGGCTTACCGATTCCGCCTGCTCAATGCCGACGGCCAACGCTATGTCAACCTGGGTCTGTATGTGGCCGAGCCGCTGAGTTTGGGCCTGACCAACGGCGGCAGCGGCTACAGCTCCCCGCCGACTGTCACGATCACTGCGCCGACGGGTGGCACCGGTGCGGCAACCGCCACGGCGGTGATCGACGGCACCGGCGCGGTGGTCGATTTCAGCAACGTCGCGGTCAGCATTCCTTTCAGCGGAGCGCCCACAGTGACCATCGCCGCACCGGCCACCGGCGTGGCCGCCACGGCCATCGCTTCGGTCAACACTGAAGTTCCTATGGTGCCTGCCGTGGCGCCAGCCGGCGCGACGCCCTATGGTGTCAATACCTACGATGGTCGGCCGGGCGGTATTCCTGATCCGACAGCGGTCGGCCCCAACATCATTCAGATCGGCACCGAAGGCGGCTTTCTCGCCATGCCCAACGTGATCCCTTCCACCCCGGTGTCTTATCAACAACTGCGACGCATCGTCACGGTGTTGAACGTGCTGGACCATGGCCTGTATGTAGGCCCAGCCGAGCGTGCTGACTTCGTCGTCGACTTCTCGCAATACGCGGGCAAGACCCTGATTCTGTACAACGATTCCCCGGCGCCCAATCCCGGTTTTGACGCCCGCGTCGACTACTACACCGGTGACGTCGACCAGTCCGGCACAGGCGGTGCGCCCACCACATTGCCAGGCCAGGGGCCCAACACGCGCACGATGATGCGCATCAATGTGGCGGCCACCCAAGCCGGCGGAGCGCCTCCCGCACCGGCGCTAGACCCTGCCGGCGATGGCGGCCCCTTTGCCGCCGCTTTGCCTGCAGCCTTTGCCGCCTCGCAGGATGTACCCATCGTTACCGAATCCTGGCAAAGCGCAGCCTACGGCAAGACCTTTCAAGACAACTTGGGGCGCATCTATGCCGGCACCACGCAGCAGCCTAACTTCAGCTTCTCGCCGCCCGGCGCCCAGGTCGTCACCGGCTTCTCGATCGACAGCCAGGGCACGGGCTACACAACTGTTCCCACCGTCACCCTGGTCGGTGGTCTGGACCCGGCCGTTCCAACTGCTGTTGCAGCCAAAGCGCACGCTGTCATCGACGTGGCCGGCCAGCGCCTGTCCAGCATCGTGCTCGACAGCGCAGGCGGCCCGTACGTCAGCGCGCCTTCGGTGGTGTTGACCAACGGCGCCGCTGGCACCAACACCGGCGGCATCGGTGCAGCCGCCTCAGTCATCACCTCTACAACCCAGTCATGGAAGGTTCAAAACAAGGGCATCCAGGAGCTGTTTGACCAGAATTACGGCCGCATGAACGCGACCTTCTCGATTGAGTTGCCCTATACCTCGGTGCTCACGCAGACCACCATTCCAGTGGGCTATGTCGACCCGCCGACTGAGCAAATTGCTGACGGCGAGACACAAATCTGGAAGGTGACCCACAACGGCGTCGACACCCACACGGTGCACTTCCACCTGTTCAATGTGCAGGTCATCAACCGCGTGGGCTGGGATGGCACTGTGGTGGCACTGGACCCGGCTGAATTCGGCTGGAAGGAAACAGTGAAGATGAATCCGCTGGAGGACATCTATGTGGCGGTCAGGCCGAAGACGCCCAAGGCGCCCTTCGGTGTGCCGCAATCGGTCCGGGCCCTAGACCCGACCCAACCACTCGGCGTGTCCACCGGGTTCAGTCAAGTTGACCCGAACACTGGGCTGGCCACCACGGTGGTGAATGAGATGCACAACTTCGACTGGGAGTACATCTGGCACTGCCACATCCTCGGCCATGAAGAAAATGACTTCATGCGGGTCATCTCGTTTAACTTTGGCGCCGTCAAGCCGGACGTGGTGAGTGGCGTTACGTTCGATGTCAGCACCCAAACGGTCTCATGGACAGACCCGACCCCGGCGGGCTTGGCAACAACGCCAGGCAACAAAAAGAACGAAAACGGCTTCTTGGTCCAACGGTCTGACGACGGAATAACTTGGAACGCCAACATTGTCAGCGGCAAATGGACGACTCCGTCACTGCCTTCGACCATTCCGCAAACTGCAGCCCAAGGCACCCAGAACCCTGCCAACGCGATGGTCACGGTGACGCCAGCCAACGCCACGTCGTGGAGCGATGTGGTCGCGCCGGTGCCTAGCACGCAATACCGTGTGGTGGCCTTCAACCCGGCAGGTTATTCCACGCCCTCGATCACGGTGGGTGCGCCCAGTCCGGTCAACAGTCTGGCCGCATCGGTGGGTGCGTGGAATCCGACAGTCAATGAAGTGGTGGCGACCGGTCAGACCGCCATCGTCGGCGGCTTCCCGGTTACCCTGACCTGGACCACGGCGACGGCCCCTGCCAGCGGCTATGTCATCACCCGGACGGGTGGCTTCACGGCCAACGGCACGGCGACACTGCCTGTCAGCTTTACAGCGCCGAGCAATGCGACCACCTTCACCGACCCGGGTGTGCAGCAGACCTCGACCTACACCTACTCGATCGTCGGCATGAACGGCACGCAGCAAAGTGCATCGACGCTGGTCGTGGCTAACACCAACTGGGCACCGGCTCCGGCCATGACGGTCAGCCCGACCGCCAGCACCCAGAACGGCGCAGCGGTCCAGTTGAACTGGCAAGCACCATCCGCGACATTCGTCACCGCCTACCAGATCGTGCGTACCGATGTGTCGATCGCTCCCTTGGTGGCTGGCGCCCCAGCCACGTTCGCAATCGCCCAAGTGATCAACCCGTTGTCCGGCACCATCACGTCACCCATCACAAGCTACCTGGACAACACCACGGTCGCCGGTCATACCTACAGCTATGCGGTGCAGGCGCTCAACGGTACCAGCGTGGGAACGGCCCGTGCCGTCACCATTTTGGCGGCCTATGCGTTGCCGCCTGTCGTGGGGACGGTGACCTTAGCGGCAAACAGCGCAAGCTCGGTGACCGTGTCTTGGCCAGCTCAGCCTGTGGGCTCGTCGACCACGGCATACGTCATCAAGCGTACCAACGGTGCCACCACGGTGACACTGCCGGTTCCTGCGGGCGTCGCCAACAGCTTTGTCGACACCACCGCAGCGCAAAACACCAGCTACACCTACAGCGTGCAGTGGGTCAACGGCCCGAACGTCAGCACCGCATCGACGGCAACGGTGACCACGCCCTATGCGGCGGCGGGTGTGATCTCCGGGCTGACCGGCGCCCAAACCACGTCAGGAGCAGCTTCAGTCACCTTGAACTGGACGGCCCCGGCCGCGGGAACGGTCACGTCCTACACCGTGACCCGCTGCCTGCAATCGGCACTCAATGCCAATTGCACCAACGCATCCACCGTGTTCGCCGTGCTGTCCAGCGCGGTGACGGCAGCCACCTTTGTGGACACCACGGCGGCCCTTAACAGTGCCTATACCTACCAAGTCATCGCTTCGAACGGCCCGATCAACAAGTCGGTTCCCGCGACGGTGAGTGTGGCGGTGGCAGGAGTGCTTGCAGCGCCAGCGTTCACCGCAGCGCCGGTGATCTCCGCCGGCTCGGTGTCCGTGAACTGGTCCGCCAGCGCCGCCCCGGTGACTGGCTATGCGGTGCAGCGGTCGGCTGACAACGGCGTGACGTGGACTCAGGTTGGTACCACGGCCAGTCGCACGACGACGGTCTTTGCGGATGCCACGGTGGTGGCTGGAACGACCTACCTCTATCGCATCGTGGCAACCGAAACGGTGGGCAGCGTGCTGGTCAGTTCGGTCCCATCGGCAACGCAGACCGCCGCCTACCTCGTGCAAGCCGCACCAGTGATGGCTGCCAGTGTGTACGGCGGAACGGCCGCCGCACCGACCGTGAAGCTGAACTGGACCGAGACCGTCAACGCGGGCCCAGCCGTTACCGGCTTCCAGGTCTACCGAGATGGCGTGCTGGTCACGACCACAGGCAGGAATGCCGTGACCTACACAGACACCACCGTACCAGGCGTTCACACTTACACCGTGCTGGCCATGAACGTAGTCGGAGCCTCGGCATCGACCGCGACGACCACCGCCAACTTGGTGGTGCAAGCTGCACCGGTGCTGGCCAGCGCAACATTCACCAGCGCCACAGTCACTGCTGTGACCTGGTCTGAAACTGCGACGGCCAACACACCGGCGGTGACCGCATACCAGATCTGGGCTTCGGTGAACGGCGCTGCCGCGTTACAAATGGGTGCCAACACCGCCGCTACAGCCACCACGGCCAACGTGACCACGGTGGCCGGCAACACCTACGTGTTCTCGGTGAAAGCAGTCAACTTGATCGGTAGCAGCGCAGCGTCCAACACCAGCACGCTGGTGTCGGACACCGTGCCGACGACGGTTGCAGCACCAACTGCAACCTTTGTGAGCCCAACGTCGACCAGTGTGTCTTGGACCGCTGCGTCAGTCGCGGCAGGTGCGCCGGCGATCACTGGCTACCAAGTGTTGAACGGCACCACGGTGCTGGCGACCGTGGCAGCCAACGCCACCAGCTACACGGCGACGACGGTTGTGGGATCTACCTACAACTTCAACGTCAAGGCAGTGAACGCGGCAGGAAGCTCGGTGACTGGAACCAGCAAGACAGTGGTGAACACCGTGCCGACGACAGCGGTAGCGCCGACCTTGGGCACAGCGACGCTGAACACAGCCAGCTTGGCAACTGACACGGTGACGGTGAACTGGACGCCAGCGGCCAACACGGTGAACGGCCAACCGGTGACGACCTTCTACATTGACTACGCCACCAACACCGGCTTCACTACCGGCTTGGTGACGCAGACAGTGACGGTTCCAGCGGGTACCGCCTTGACCGCTGCGCAAACGGCAACGTTTGCCGCAGTGGCCCGGGGTACGACATCGCCGACGGCACCTAGTGCATCAGCGTACTTCCGGGTCCGTTCGGTCAACGCTGTCGGCAACTCGGCCAACGGTGCGACGCTGACTGTGGCTAGGACTTCTCTGAAGTAAGCGCCTCAGACATCAACGGCGTCACCTGCAAGGGTGGCGCCGTTTTTGAACAACCAATCTAACCAATAGCCATGTATGGACAAGATGAATAAGTTGATCGCGATAGCGCTGGTGACGATAGCCATGATACCGATGGGCGCACGCGCCGAGGAGCGTCAGGAACTCCGTGATCAAGACAAGTTGAGCTACAGCATCGGAATGGAAGTGGCGCGCAACTTCAAGAAAAATGAATCGCCGCTCAAGCCCGACATGGTGCTGCGCGGCATGCAAGACGGCTTGGCCGGTGAACGACCGCAGCTGTCCGAAAAAGAATTCCGCAAGGTCATCGCAGAGTTCCAAAACCAGGTGCGCCAACGCATGGCCTCGAACAGCCGAATCTTGGCCGCAGATAACCGCAAGAAGGCTGAAGAATTTTTACAAAAAAACCAAAACAAAGAAGGCGTCATGATGCTGGCCGGCGGCGTGCAGTACAAGGTGTTACAGGCTGGGCAAGGCGCGCAGCCACAGGACGCCGATGGCGTGCAGATCAAGTACCGGGGGACGCTGCTCAACGGCACTCAGTTTGACGGAACAGAGGGCGATAGACCCGGCACGGCCAAGCTCTATGACCTGTTCAACGGACTGCGCGCCGGTATCAAAAACATGAGCGTCGGTTCGCATTGGACGCTGTGGATCCCGCCTCAAATGGCCTACGGCGAGCGCGGCGTGGGCAGTGACATTGGCCCCAATGAACTGCTGGTGTACGACCTGGAACTGGTCGGCTTGGTGCCTTCAAAACAATGATGTTCACGACCGTTCGTTTTTGGACCTTGTTGCTGCCACTGCTGATAGCAGTGGCAGCAACTGCGGCCGAACCCGACCTTGTAGAACAGGGCCGGCGCATCTATGTCGAGGGTGTACGCGTGTCAGGTCAACCCTTGCAGGCCACGCGTGATGGAACAGTCAGCTTGAGCGGGCCGCAGGCGGCTTGTATGGGTTGTCACCGTGCCAGCGGCATGGGCAGTGTGGAGGGATCGCAGCCTGTGTCGCCCATCGGCAGACGCTATCTGTTTGCCCAAGAGGGCGATCTGGTGATGGCCAATATGGACGGGCGCCGAGGCAAGACGCTCAACCAGACGCACGCCCCTTATGGCGATGAAACACTGGCCTTAGCGCTGCGCCAAGGGATTGGCATTGACGGGCGAACGCTGAGTGCAGTGATGCCGCATTTTGCGCTGGATGCCCACGACATGTCTGCGCTCAAGGCCTACTTGCAGCAGCTCTCGTCCGACTACTCGCCTGGCGTCAGCAAGCAGACAATTCGCTTTGCCACAGTCATCACCCCTGATGTGTCCGATGCGCGACGCGCCATCTTCAAGGCCATGCTGCAGTCGGCTTTGGTCGCTAAGAACAGCAGCACAGCGCCGCGCAAACGGTACATGTCGTCAGCGGCTAGTTTTGTGACACAGACCGAGCGTCGCTGGGAGTTGCAGGTCTGGGAGCTGACGGGTGCACCGCAGACTTGGGGCGCACAACTGCAACAACATTACCGCGACTGGCCGGTGTTCGCGCTGCTCTCCGGACTCAGCGATTCAACCTGGGCACCCGTGGATGCGTTTTGTCAGGCGCAACAAGTGCCCTGCTGGTTTCCAAGCGTCGGCGTACCGTCGGCCGGGGCAGCAGATGCAAATGCAACTTATGGTTTGTACTTTTCACGCGGGGTGTCGCTGGAAGCAGCGGTGTTGGCGCGCGAACTGCTCGGCACACACAACGCTGCACCGAAGCGTCTGTTGCAAATGCAGGCCAGCCACGCGGGTGGTGTGGCGGCGCAGGCCTTTGACCAGAGTGCACGCACTCAAGGACGCAACGTGCAGAGCTTGTCCTTAGCGGCGGACGCGGGCCCGTCCGGGCTGCGACGCGCGCTGCAACAAGTGCGCGCAGGTGACGCCGTCGCCCTGTGGCTGAACGCGCCACAACTGGAGTGGCTCGCCGGCATGACGCCGCCAAGCGGTGTCAAGTTCTACCTGTCGAGCAGCCTGACGCAGGCCAGCACCACCCAACAACTTGCGCCGGGATGGCGGTCGGTGGTGCAGTGGGTCTACCCCTACGAGCTGCCTCACAAGCGCGAGGCCAATTTGGCCTACTTGCATTCTTGGCTGAAACTGCGCGACCTTCCCCTGGTGGACGAGGTGCTGCAGTCTGAGGTGTTTTTCGCCCTCAATCTGATGACCGATACCTTGCAGGACATGCTCGACAACCTGTATCGCGACTACCTGATTGAACGCGCGCAAGACATGGTGAGCAAGCGTGAGAGTGGCAAGGCAGAGCAGGAAAGCCGCGACCGCCACACGCTGGGCCGTGCAGGTCGTACGGTCGTCAACGCAGAGCTCGCGCACGGTTCGGCAATCGCCGATGCGTCCAGCGCGGTGGCGACCCAGCGTCGCGCTTTTGCCCTGGGTGACAGTACCGGAACGTCGATCTACCCACGGCTGTCGCTCGGTCCCGGCCAGCGCTTCGCCTCCAAAGGGGCGTACATCGTGCACGTCAGTGCAGACGGCGCGTTGGTGGCCGACTCCGACTGGACAGTGCCCTGAGCCATATCAATTTTTCAATCTCAAAACCTCGAACGTCAACCCCACGGAGTCCTTTATGAATCTCAGATTTTTTGCCTTGACCACCACCCTGTTGTTACTGACTGCGGCCGCTGCAGCGCAAGAAGCGCCTGCTGCTTCGCAAAAAATTGCGGGCATGACTACGCCGCTGGAAATGACCAGTTATGCCGTGGGCGCAGACATGGTTCGCAACTTCAAATCGCAGAACGTCGCCTTCGACCTCGACCAGCTGATCCGAGGCCTGCGCGACGCCAGCCAGAGCGGTCCGATGCAGATGTCTGAGATAGAGGTACGCAGACTGGTCAGTGAACTCGAGACCAACGTACGGCGCAAGATGATCGCGGCGCGCAAGGCCGAGGTCGAGGCCAATCAGAAAAAGAGCGACGAGTCCATCAAGTCCATGGCGGCTAAGCCAGATCCCTCCCCGGCTCAATGAGCCCCTTGATGAACACAAAGCACACCCAGGAAAGATCATGAACAATCGTCAATATCAATGGCTTATTTTGAGACGTGGCTGGGCACGGAGCCTGACCACAATCGGCGCATCGACCGCCCTCTGCCTGAGCGTACAAACCGTCCACGCTGCGGATTCGCCGATGGACCCGCATGCTTCTCACCATCACATGATGCAAGCGGCCTCGACCACAACCTCCGCAACTTCTACGACGGCTAAGACCGTTGACTACAAGGTGCCGTCGATCAAGCTGGTGCGCGCCGACGGCCGTGCGGTCGACCTGGCCACCGAACTCAGTGACCCACGCGCAGTACTGATGAACTTCATCTTCACGAGCTGCACGACGATCTGCCCGGTCATGAGCCACGTCTTCACTGACGTGCAACAAAAACTCGGCGCCGACAGTGCGAAGTTGCACATGGTCTCCATTTCCATCGACCCGGAGCACGACACACCAGCGCGTTTGAAAGACTATGCAGCGCGCTACAAAGCCGGCTCGCAATGGAACTTCTACACCGGCTCGGCAGCCAACAGCGTTGCCGCGCAAAAGGCCTTCTCGGCTTTTCGGGGCGACAAGATGAACCATGAACCGCTGACCTTGTTTCGCAAGGCACCAGGGCAGCCTTGGTTGCGCATCGAGGGATTGGCCTCGGCGGAAGATCTGGTCGGTCACTACCGGACCTTGATCGCCGCCAAGTAGTAATTCAATCAGTTCATGCAGAGATCGGCTGACTGGCGTTGTTCATCAGCCGTGACACCGAGATGGGTCGCTCGACCAAGCCCATTTCCATCGCCACCAAAACCAGCTCAGCGCTATTGTTCAGGCCAAGCTTGCGCATCAGGTTGGAGCGGTGCTTCTCGACGGTCTTCGGGCTCCTGCTGAGGAACTCAGCAGCCGTTCGATTGGTGCGCCCCTCGGCGATCAACTGCATGATGCTGCGCTCGTGCCGGGTCAGTAGCTGTAGGCCAGCGAACCGGGTCGCGGCCGATTTAGGATGCAGGGCGCTGTCGACGACGAAGGCCGACACCTCTGGGCTCAAAAACTTCTTGCCCCGCGCAACGCTGCGCATGGCACCCACCAGTTCGTCAAATGACGTGGTCTTTAGGACATAGCCATCAGCCCCACTGCGCAGCGCTTGCATGACGTAGTCGTCCGACTTGTGTTCGGTCAGCAAGACGATGCCCACCTCAGGATTGCGACGTTTGATTTGAACCGTGACGTCGATGCCGCTCAGACCCGGCAGCGACGCATCCATGACGATCAGGTCGGGTTTGAACCGGCTCACCAACTGCAGCGCGGCCTTGCCATCGCTGCAGTCGCCCAGCACATTGAACTCTGGCAAACCTGCAAGCAAGGCACCAACGCCGTGCCTGAAGAGTGACATTGCATCGACAAGAACGACCCCTAGCGCCATGATGGATTGCCCTTCGATAGAGGCGTTGATTTGAGGACGGATGGGCCCGGTTGATTGATGACCGGGGCGGATTGAACATTACCGGCGATGAGCGGGGGCGTGTACACAAAGACCCACTCGCTGTAGCGTTTCTTGCCATTGAAGGTGCTGAGGGCGCTGTTGAAGCCCGCCTGCTTCAGAGGCTCGGCCTCTGACAAGCTGTGCACGCCCATGCCACGACCGACACGCTCTATCACCCAGGCGTTTTCACCCGTCATCGGGTCCATGTAAATGCGTCTCAAGTGCCGCACCGGCACCTGATATCGAGGGTCTTGCAGCAAGTCGCCCATTGACGACGTTAGCAAGCGCGGCTGACCTGCAGGGGCTGAGTAATAGTAGTGCTCAAGCGCTTTCGTCATCTGCGCACCGATGAACAGCAAGTTTTGTTCGCGCTCGCGCTGGCGCGAGACCTGCCAGACATCGATGGCGATCATCGCGCTCAGTCCCCCCAAGGCCAGCAAGATCATCAGCGCGAGCAGTACGATGCCGTGCTGGCGCTGGGTTTTGGATGGGCTGCGCCCTGCGCGCCAGCACTTCATGGCGCAGCGGTCGCCATGTCGGCGGACACGTTGGGCTTGGTAGGCACATTCGGTTTAGTCGACAACACGTCGTACACCGCACCCAAGCTGCCTTCACGCGGCGCCACGGTGATCCAGTTCCGCGTTTGCGTCACTGGATCCACCGGAATCTCGCGCAGATAGTGCTTCATGACCAGGTCATTGAGCGTGTCTGGATAGCGCCCTTGATCACCGTGGTACTTGTCGATGGCGTCGCGCATCACGGCTTGGTTCTGTTGCTGAACCTTGATTTGTCCGCCGTCGATGAGGCCGAAGTAGCGCGGCACGGCAATCGTCAGCAACAGAGCGATCAGCACCATCACCACCATCAGTTCGATCAGCGTGAAGCCTTGCGGGATATTTGAGCAGTGTCGCAGTCGCATAAATGGCTTAGTCACCAGCTGCTGTACGGCGTGCCGTCCAGCGCTGTTCGGTTGGACTTCGACGTCACGTCGAAAACGTCGGCGCCGGGCTGCGGACTGTCGGGCCGGCTGGCGTAGCTGCGCAGTACCCAAGTCTGCGAGGCTTCAACCGCATCGCCTTCGAAGAATGGGTCGCGTGGCACCTTGCGCAGAAAGTAATAACGCTTGGCTGGCGCGCTCGCAGCAGACGCCGGCGTGGCCGGCGCATCCCACAGCTGCGATGTGCGCGCCAACATACCCGTGCTCGTTGAGCCGGGCATATCCCACTGCGGCGATGTGCGCGCCAGCGTGCCCGCATTCGGTCCGGGCGGGGCTGGTTTGGCCACGGCGTCCACACCATTCACCAACACCTCCAACGTGGGTGGATAGCCCGAGGCGCCGGTCTCGCGAGCGATCTCCCCGGCGTCGACGCCCGCTTTGTAAGCATCCAGCGCAACACGGATCGTGCGCAGGTTAAGACGTAAGTCAAACTCTTTCTGTCGCAGCGAGCTGATCTCGGTCAGCGGCACGGCGACCAGCGCAACCAGCCCCACCAACGCCAGCGTGACGAGCAGTTCGATCAGCGTGAACCCGCCTGCTGAAACGCTGCGAATCCGCTCACGAGTGGCGTTCATGCGTCTGCCTGCTCCATTGCGTTGATGGACTGCAATGCGCTCGGCTCTTCAGGCGCGGTGACGGTTGCCGGAGGCGGTGCAGCTTGCGGCGGTGTTGGAACGATACCCAAGTAGGGCACGATCGGCGGACGGCGTCTGTTGCGAAGCTGTTCCGCGGGCGAGAGTTCGGGCGCTGGCTCTGTCGGTGCAGAGTTGACAGACTGCGCTGCAGCGGGAGGGGGTGTTGCCGGAGGCGCGACAGGTGCAGGTGCAGGTGCAGGTGTAGGTGCAGGTGAAGTTGAAGGTGCAATGACAGGGGCAACTGCGGACGCTGCTGCTGGGACTGGCGCGGGAACAAGTGCGGGTATCGACGGTGCGGGTGTTGGGCTCGGTAGACGCAGTTCGCCGATAGCTTCAAGCCGCAGCGGTCGCTCGCGCATGCTGGATTCGGTGCCTGAGAAAACTTCGCGCAATTCTGGATCGTTGACTGCCGGTGCGCGCACGATGCGAGGCGTGATCGACATGACGATCTCGCTCTTTCCACGCGAACCGTTGTTGTTGCCAAACAGCCGACCGATCATCGGCAAGTGGCCTAGCCCTGGAATCAGATCCGCGCTGTTGCGGTCAGAATCAGAGATGAGGCCGCCCAGAATCTGGGTCTCGCCGTCGTGCAGCCGCAGACTGGTCTGCGCATTGCGGGTGCCGATCTGGTAGGACCTGCCGCCTTGCGCGTCAGTGAACTGCTGGACGATGTTGCTGACCTCTAGGTTGATCTTGATGCCCACGTCATGGTTGCTGTAGACCTGTGGTTCGAACTCCAGCTTCAGGCCAACTTCTTGGTATGTCACGGTGCCGGTGATCACCGGCGTGCCGGTCGTCACCGGCGTCACCGTGTTGGTGATCGTCGGGATGCGGTCGCCGATCAAAATGCGCGCCTTTTCCTTGTTGCGCGCGCGAATGCGCGGACTGGCCAGCAAGTTGGTGTCGACATCTTGGAGTTGCAGGTTCAGCGTTGCCGACAACGGCGAGGTGATCAGGCTGCTCGGTGCCAAGGCCCTGAGGCCACCGACGGTCAAGCTCGACGACGGTGCCGACAGGGTGAGCGACGTCGGGAACTGCACACCCAGATTGCTTGCGCGATTACTGGAAATTTCCATCACCTCAACCTCGAGCATGACCTCGGGATCTGCCACGTCGTGCGCCGCAATCACCTTAGCGGCCACCGCAATGGCATCCGGAGTGTCGCGAATCACCAGCATGCCTGTGCGGTCGTCTACCGAGACCTCCTTGAACTTGAGCACGCTCTTGAGCAAAGTCTGCATGTATTTGACGTCGGCATTGGTGACGCTGAACATGCGAACCTGCAGATCTTGGTAATCTTTTTGCTTGGCCGGCGTGCTGGGATAAATCAGCAGCGTGGTGGCATTGATGACGCGCTTTTCAAGCTGGTTCTGCAAAAGAATCAGATCGACCGTGTCTTCGACCGTGGCGTCCTTGACGAAGATCGTTGTCTTGAGGTCTGCGCGCACGTCGCGGTCCATGATGACATTCAGGCCCGTGGTGCGAGACAGCGCCTCGAAAACCATGCGCAGATTGGCATCTCGGAACTGCAACGAGACGGGTTTGCGCAGCACCGACTGTGCCGCTAAGCGTGCGGCCTTCGCGCTGTCGATTTTTTCTTGGGCTTGGTTAACGGCTTCGAGCAGGCTTTGCGCGGCTTGGCTGCTGGGACTCTGGGTGAGAACGCCCTTGATACGCAAACGGGCCACGTCGAGCTGCCCGTCCTTGAGCAGGCTTTCGGCCTCGACCAGCAGCCTAGATTGCCGCGCCTCAAGCTTCAGTGCCGCCAGGCTCTGGCGCGCGCGGTCACTGCTCGGGTCAACCTTGAGGGCATGCGCGTACAGCGCGATCGCCTCGTCGCTGCGGGCCTGATCTCGCGCGATGTCGGCCTGCTTGATCAAGTCGAGAGCAAATGCTGCCTGCTGCTTCAGCAAGTCAATCTCGAAGCGCGGATTGCTCGGTTCGTCGGCATGCGCTGCGCGCAGCTGCTCAAGGCCTTCGTCGCGCTTGCCGGCGGCGGCCAAGCGCATGCCCTCGTAGTGATGCATCGTGCCGGCACAACTGGCCAGCATCAGGCTGACCAGGACGATCAGCGCGCAGCGCACGGGGTACAGCTCGCTGGTTGGCGCACCCAAGTGGCTAGGTGTCAAAAGGCTTAAACGGATGGTCATCGGGCCGGCCCGGTCAGGTTAATTGATTGCTCTTGCATCATGGGGAGATAGGTCAAGACCACCTTGGTCGGCATGATGGATTCGACGCGGTAGACCTTTTCAACCAGGTCTCCCGCGGCGACGATGTGGAGAGATTCGCGGTGGGTCAGGAATGCCTTGGGTGAGCCGCCGCTGTTTTCGATCTGGCCGATAAAGCTGAAAGGAAGCGCGGGCGCTGTCGGCGCTGGCGGTGGTGACGGCGCAAGCTCGGCAACACGCGGCGGGGGAGGCGGCGGTGGCAGCCAGCTGCGCGGCCCGAAAGGGTCGGCCTGCGGAGCGACGGTGGCTATACGCTCTGGGGCCGCAGCAGCAGAATCTAAAGGGACAACTGCATCCGGCGCTGGCTCTACCGCGACATGGGGCTCAAGGTCGGCGGGCACAAGTTTTGTCGCAGCCTGCGTCGAGCCAACGGTATCGGGGGCTTCGTGCCCAGGCGACAGCCGTACTGCGCCGATGAAGCTGACCAAGCCTGCGAGCAACAGGAGTAAGCCGCGCCCGGAAAAAATTCTTTTTTTCATTCAACCACTCCCCGGTAGAGGACGGTCAGGCGCACACGCGCGTCAAGCTGCGGGCTCGATGCATCGCCGCGGTCGAATGCCAGCTCCTCGAGCACGGCGTAGGGCAAGGCCTGCAGCACATCAGCGACGAAGCCTTTGATGTTGGCATAGTTGTCACGCATTGGAAACAAAGCACCGAAACTCGTCGACCGCAACTGCGGGTCGCGCAGCAACTGATAGTCCCCTTTGTCGAGCGCAATGTGGCGGCGCTTGGCGATCGCGAAGATGCGTTTGAGGTCGCCTGCGTTGTCGTCAAACGCAGGCAACTCCGTGGCGAGCTGTTGCCAGGGCTCCAGCGCCGCAACAGGCGTCTTCACGACGGCGTTCACCGGATGCGGCAAATGGGACTCGGCCAATGTCTGCGAACGATGCTGCATCTGCAGTGACCCCATCCACAGACTCGCGGCTGCAGCGCTGAAAACGATGGCGAGAATGCCGGCCCAGCCAAGGCGGCGGTGCAGCCCCAGACTCCAGCGCAGAAAAAAATACTTCATGGGTGCGTCCGCCAAGTGCCCTGAACCTGAAAGCGCACCGGCTTGCCGGGCTGCAGCAGCTGTGTCTGGTGCGAGACCAGGCTGACCTCTGTCAAGCCGCTACGGGCCTGCAGCGATTCCAGATAATCGAGCATGTCGGTTACGCTGGCAGCCTCGACGACAAGCCTCACCGTGTCCCTTTGCGGCATCGGCTCTACCGACAGCAGCGCGATTTGAGCCGTCGTCAGGGCTTCTAGGTTGTTCAGCAGTTCATTCCACGGCGTCTTCATCCGGGCCATGACCTGCAGCGCAGAACGATTGCGCGCGATGACGACAGGATCGAGCGAAGCCGCAGACCTGACTGCAGGTCGGGCCTGGGCGCGTTCACGCAGCGCCGCATTAGCCAAGGCCTCATCTTGCTGCGCCGCGTCTTGCAGCGACTGCGCCAATTGCGACGTGGCGGCGATGGTCAGCACGACGCCCAGAGCCGCAACCCACCATGCCAACTGGTGAATAGGCCTCGTCTTGGGGCCGAAATTCAGCGCGATTTTTGAGAGTTTCATCGTTGCAACCCTTGGGGCAAAGACAGCTGCGTCCAGCGTGGACCCGTTGCTTCAAAGTACCCGGTCAGCACATTGCGCTCCAGCGCGGCTGGGTCACGACCCAGCGATGCCAGCAGCCGGTCGGCACGCCGGTCTAAGCCCTGCGTATCTGGGGTCACAGCCCCTTGGCTCAGGCCGGTGATGACCCCCTTGTGCACCGAGGCGATGACCGCGTGGCCCAGCTCGGCGCAAGCGAACAAACATTCGCCCGCAGCCTGCAACCGGTTGCCCGGCGCATTCCAGCACGCGGCGAACAGCGGCTCGACGCGGCGCAGTCGCATGCCCAGCACCAGCGCCATCTCATGGATCGCTTGCAGCAGGGGCATGTTGAGCGTGGCCACCAACAGGTGCTCACTGCCCTGCTGGAGTTGCCAGCGTATGGAACGCGCTGCGACAACGCTGCCCAGGACTTCCGCAACCCAAGCCTGCGCAAGCAGCTCGATCTGCCGATCGGTCTGCACGAAGAAGTCACCGCGAACGACATCGAGGTGTGCAAACTCATCACCGACGACAACGTCCAATGGCGTGCCGCGCAGGCTGCGCACGGCGTCGAGTTCAGACAGCACTAGCGCTGCGGCACCGAGCAGCTCAGCCTGTTCCCAACGGTCTGTTTCGGGCAAAGCATGGCGCGTGATGCGCTCGACAGCGCGCAGCCCGACATGGCTGCGAGCCGCGAAAATTCCTTGTGGGCGCAGCACCAGCTGCACCCGGTCATTCCACCGGCGTAACACGGTTGATCTCCTCCAGCGTTGTTTCGCCGGCGAGCGCCAGCGCAATAGCGGCGTCGCGCAGCCCGGTGAACCCATCAGCGCGCGCGGACTGCTTGATCTGCGAGATCGAGGCGCGCTGGACAAGCTGGTCGCGCAGGCGGTCGTTAATGGGCAGCGTCTCGGCGATCGCGCGGCGACCCTTGTAACCGCTGCCCCGACACGCGGCGCAGCCCAGTCCCTTGCGAAAATTCGCTCCGATCGCTTGTTGAGCCAGCAACCCAGATCGCTTGAGCAAGTCCTCAGACACCACCGTGGGCACGCTGCAATGCGGGCAGTTGCCCCGCAGCAGTCGCTGCGCGACGATGCCGTTGAGCGCCGCCACCAAGCTGTAGCTGTCGACACCCATATTTGAAAAGCGCCCGATCACGTCAAACACGTTGTTGGCGTGCACCGTGGTGAACACTTGGTGGCCGGTGAGCGCCGCCTGCACCGCGATTTGCGCGGTCTCGGCGTCGCGGATTTCCCCGACCATGATCTTGTCGGGGTCGTGGCGCAAGATCGACCGCAGTCCACGGGCGAAGGTCAGCCCCTTTTTTTCGTTGACAGGGATCTGCAGCACGCCGCTGAGTTGGTACTCGATCGGGTCCTCGATGGTGATGATCTTGTCCAGGCCGGTGTTGATCTCGGAGATGGCCGCGTACAGCGTGGTGGTCTTGCCGCTGCCGGTGGGGCCGGTGACGAGCAACAGCCCGTACGGCATCAAGGAGATCTTGCGAATAAAATCGATCACCGCAGCATCAAAGCTCAGCGTGTCCAGTGTCAAGGCGCGAAACTGTCCGGTCAGGTGCTTGCGGTCGAGCACCCGCAGCACGGCATCTTCGCCAAGCAGGTTGGGCATGATCGAGACCCGAAAATCAATTTCGCGGTCTTCGGCCACGACCCTGAAGCGCCCGTCCTGAGGGATGCGACGCTCGGCAATGTCGAGTTCGGAAACGACCTTGATGCGCGAAATCGCTTGGTGGGCCATCTCGATGTTGTCGATCTGCTTGACGACTTCGAGCACACCGTCGATGCGGTACTTGATCACCAGGCCGTTGTTGTGGGTCTCCATGTGCACGTCGCTGGCGCCAGAGCGCAGCGCGTCGTACAGCGTCGAGTCAACCAGTCGTACCACCGGGCTCGTCGTCGCGTCGATGTGCGAGATCGAGATCGTCAGCGCGCCGCTGGCGGCAACATCGCCCAGACCCTTCTCGAGGTCTACGCCATCCATCGCCTTCAGACTTTTTTCGGCAATCACCAAGCAAGCCCGAAGGTCTGACGTCACCGCCAACGCAAAATTTGTCTTGACGCTGCCGAGCTGACGAACCCGCGCCTCCAGCCACATCCAGTTGGCTTGGTCGGTCGGGTCTGAAATGGCGATCGTCAGCCCGCTGCATCCGGGCAGCTGGCCGGCCAGACAGCCACGGCGCTGACACTCGGCGAAGGTGAGCATCGAGAAGTCCGGTACGAGTTGGCGCAGCCGCTCGATGGGCAGTGCGTCCAGGTGAAAGTAATTCGCAGCGGCACGGAGGAATTCGTCGGCGTCGAGTTCGGTGCTGTCGGCCAGCCACTGCATGCGCGGGGTCGAACCGGCCTGGGTCAGCGCCTTACGCACGAGCGCGGCATCAAGCACGACTGCACCCCGCTCCGAATCGCGGTTCTGCGTCACTACGGCAGATGACTGAGATAGCGTGAGTGTCAGTGTTTGATCTAGAAGCTTCATGTGGTCACTGCAGGCTTGACGCCAGATCGAAGATGGGCAAATACATCAACACCACGATGGCACCGATCACGAGACCAATGAAGATCATCAAAATGGGCTCAAAGAGCCGGCTGCCGACATCGATAGAACGGCGCAGTCGCGCTTCGTAAAACATGGCGATGCGCTCCAGCACCTCGGACAGGCTGCCGGTGCGCTGCGCCACGGCCAGCATGCTCGAAGCAATGGTGTCGGCGAGCTGCGCGCCCTTGAGCGCGCTGCTGATGTCCTTGCCTTCTTGCACCAGCGCAATAGCCCGGTGCAGCCGGCGCTGGTCCTCAACACCGAGCAAGCTGGCGCTGAGCTGCAGCGCGCGCGGTGCGGCAATGCCTCCGCGCAGGAGCATGCCGGTGCTGCGATAAAGCTGAGCGTGGCGAAACTGGCGGGCGAGCGAGCCGACAAAGGGCAGGCGTTCGATCCAGCCTGACTTGAAGCCAGCGGAGGCCGCTGCGCGCCAAGCCATGACAACCACAGCGATGACCACTGCGGCAAAGCCGAGCAGGTACTGCGCGTGGCCCGACGCGAACTGGCCCCATGACATCAGCAGGCGCGACGACCAAGGTAACTCGGTCCGAGAGCTCGCGATCAGAACGGCAAACTTGGGCACGACAACGCCGAGCAAGAAGAACACGACCACGGTGCCGACGCCCAACAGCAGCATGGGGTAAATCGCCGCACCGATCACCTTGTCACGCAAGGTTTGCAGACCTTGCTGGTGCTCGGAGTAGCGCAGCAGCGCGGTCGCGATGTCACCGGTTTGCTCGCTCGCGGTGACGGTGGCGATCAGCAGGGGCGGGAACTCACCCGCTCGCTCCAAAGCGATCGACAGCGCAAGGCCTTCGGAGATTGAATGCACCACGGCCTGAAGCAGCGCGCGCCTCGGTCCCCCAGCCTCTTTATCGGCCAGCGTGTTCAACGCCTCCAAGAGGCTCAGCCCGGCCGTCACCAG
>CANFZL010000001.1 GCA_947451205.1 Comamonadaceae bacterium | reverse complement strand
GCCCCTCAAGTTCGGGTTTTGGCCGTGTCACCGGGCGTGGTTGATTCGAGCTTTGTGCCGGGTCGGGGTTCTGACTTCAATGCAAAAACTGCCGCCACGATTCCATTGGGTCGTGTGGGTCAAATTGAAGACATCGCGTCTGCGATTGAGGCTTGCGCTACCACTTTGCGCTTTGCCACAGGGGCCCGTTTCGTGATCGATGGTGGACGAAGTATTTGACGTATCCCCCTAGGTACTTGGCCTAAAAGGGGCCTTTAAATAAGCAGCGGGCAACAGAAAAAAGAGAGACGAGAGCAGGTCGGTGACGACTTGTTGTGTTCATAACTTAAAGGAGACGACATGCATATCAAGAAAAAAATCATTCCCTTGCTGCTGCTCGCCGCGGGCTTTGGCGCTATCACCGCCTACGCAGCCTCAGGTGATTACCCAGTCAAACCGATCAAGATGATCATCTCGTTCCCGCCGGGCGGACCGACCGACAGCAGCATTCGGATCATTGCCGAAAAGCTGGGCGAGTTGATGAAGCAGACCGTCTTCATCGACAACAAAGCCGGGGCTGGAGGCAACGTGGGAACGCAGCTGGCGGCACGTGCTGAACCGGACGGCTACACTTTTTTGGCATCGTCTTCAGCCTTCGCGGTTAACCCGAGCATGTATGCTGGCAAGGCTGGCTACGACCCGATCAAAGACTTTATCCCAGTCATCACCGTGACAACGCAGCCCAACGTCATCTCGGTCAACGAGAAAGTTCCGGTGAAGACGTTTGCAGAACTGAAGGAGTTGGCGAAGACCGGAAAATTGTCTTTTTCTTCCCCTGGCAGTGGCACCACGCCACACTTGACGTGTGAAAATATTTTCCGTGTGAATTGGAAATCAGACATCGTTCACGTCCCCTATAAAGGCGCTGGCCCTGCGTCGCTCGCCGTGGTCGCCGGTGACACGCCGGTGGCTTGCACCGCGGCCTTTGGTGTGCTTCAGTTTCACAAGCAGGGTCGTGTGAGAATTCTCGGCATCTCCAGCGACAAGCGGCTGCCAAGCTTGCCGGATGTGCCGACCTTTGCAGAGCTGGGTTATCGCGATATCAACGACTACACCTGGACCACCATCTTTGCACCAGCGGGCACGCCCGCAGCGATCGTTGAAAAGATGAACCATGCGGTCAATCAAATTTTGGCCATGCCAGAGTTCAAGGAAAAACTCGACAAGGGTGGCTTGATCCCGGTCGGCGGAACGCAACAAGAGACGGCCGCCTACATTGCGTCCGAGGTCAAGCGTTGGAGCCAGGTTGTCAAGATGACTGGCGCCAAGGCAGAGTGAGCCGAGCAATATTTTGAAAATAACAGCTATCAGGGAAGTCGCTGTACCACTGCGCTCAAGCCTGCGTAATTCGGCCTTCGACTTCAGCGAAATGACCACGTCAGTCGTCGCGGTGGTCACGGATGTGATGAGAGGCGGCAAGCCCGTGGTGGGCTATGCCTTCAACTCAACGGGGCGCTACGCCTGTGGTGCGCAGATGCGTGACCGCCTCATACCGCGCATCATGAAGGCCGACCCGGAGTCTTTGTTGGATGCGAGTGGCTCTAACTTTGCACCTGAGAAGTTTCTCGCCTGCATGATGCAGCGCGAAAAGCCGGGCGGTCATACCGAGCGCTCCGTGGCTGTCGGCACGATCGAGATGGCGGTGTGGGATGCGGTTGCGAAGGTCGAGGACAAGCCCTTGCACGCGGTGCTGTCCGAGCGCTTCAGCCAAGGCAATTTGGCCCAGAAAGTGGCTTGCTATGTCGGTGGTGGATGGTACGCACCCGGTAAAGGCATTCCTCAGCTGGAGGATGAAATACGTGCGCGCTTGGCAGAGGGCTACACGACCATGAAAATCAAGGTTGGCGGCGCCAGTCTGTCTGATGATTTGGCGCGGCTGGAAGCGGCCTTGCGATTGGTTGGCGGCGGCCAGCATCTGGCGGTCGATGCCAATGCCACCTTCGACAAAAATCGCGCGATGATCTATGCAAATGCGCTAGCACCCTATGCACTGCGCTGGCTGGAAGAGCCGACAGATCCACTGGACTTTGCCTTGATGGCGGAGCTGACAGAAACTTATGCGCCGCCAATGGCGACAGGTGAAAATCTTTTCTCGACCCAAGATATTTCTAATCTTGTGCGCTTTGGACGCTTGCGGCCAGACCGGGACATTTTGCAAATGGATATTCCGCAGTCTTACGGCATTGTTCAGTTTTCCCGGACGCTCGACATGCTCCATGAACAAGGTTGGCAACGGGGGTCTATTTTTCCGCACGGCGGTAACCTCATGACGCTGGCCGTGGTGGCCGGATTTGGCTTGGGCGGATGCGAAGCCTACCCGGATGTGTTCGGGATTTTTGCGGGGTTCAATGATGATGCGCGTGTTACTGACGGCATGATCCAGCTGTCAGACCGGCCGGGTACTGGCTTTGAGGGGCAACGCGAGCTCTATGAAGTGATGCGCTCGCTGGCTTGATTTTTTTCCGGTATTGAGACGGTCGTCTCCGGGCTGTTGGTGTTGCTCGCGGAGAAGCCGTTTTGTCGCCAAGCTTCAAACACCGTCACTGCCACCGCATTCGACAGGTTCAAGCTGCGCTGACCGGCCAGCATCGGCAGGCGCAGACGTTGCGTTGGCGCGAAGGTGTCACGTAATTCGGGTTGCAGGCCTTGGGTTTCAGAGCCAAACACCAGCCAGTCGCCAGTTTCAAAGCGTGTGTCATAGACGCTGCCGCTGCCGCGCGTGGTCATGGCAAACATGCGCTCGGACCTTGGTTGTTCGCTGTCTAACAGCGCCTGCCAGTTGGCGTGTCGAATGACGCGGATGTACTCGTGGTAGTCCAGCCCGGCGCGGCGCATTTGCTTGTCCTCCATCGAGAAGCCCAGCGGTTCTACCAAGTGCAGCGTGCAGCCTGTGTTGGCCGCGAGGCGGATGACGTTACCCGTGTTGGGCGGAATTTCGGGGGCGACCAGAACAATATGAAACATGTGCGCCATTATGTCGGGGCTGTGCGAGTCAGTACCAATGCACTGACATGTGTTGCCCCAGCCTGACGCAGTACGCTCGCTGCCGTCAGCAACGAGGCGCCGCTGGTCATCACATCATCGACCAGCACCACGCGCCTGCCTTGGAGTTCGCTCGCGCGCAGTGGTGCCACCGCAAAGGCGCCTTTCAAATTGTCCAGTCGCGCGCTGCGCTTGAGCTCGCTTTGCGGCCGCGTGTGGCGAATGCGTAGCAGCAGTGATGCGTCGGCGGTGGCGCGGCAAGTGCTTTGATGCTTCAGTGCACGGGTCAACTCCCAGGCTTGGTTGAAACCGCGCCAGGCCAAGCGTTCGGTAGACAGTGGCAGCGGCAGAAGCCAGTCGTCGGGCGTCAATTGACTCAAAAAATCTCGCACAGTCGGCTGCCCCAAAAGCGTGTTGACCATGAAGGGGGCCCAACCGGTTTGGCTGTCGAACTTGAAGCGCGAGACCAACTCCGACCACGGAAAGGCATAAGGCAAGGCAGCGAAGCAGGCGTCAAGTCCGAAAGGTTCGTGCCGGCATCGACTGCATTGCGTGTGCGGCGGATCCGTCGGCAACTTGAGCGCACATGTGCTGCATCGTTTGTCTGGCGGGCCGAAACGTGTCACACAAGCTTGGCACACCGGAGCACTCGGCCAGCTTCGGCAGACCGCGCATTGGCTTGGGAAGCGGCTCTTGACCACGGCGGCAAGGGTGCTGAGATTCATCAGGTCAATATACTCGTCAGTTGGAGAAAAAGCATCATGTGCAGCGATAGCGGCTTATTGATGAAGCCAAAATTCCTGATTTCTTTTTTTTGTCCTCACTTTCAATGTCCTTATGAGCTCTACCGAACGCCCGCCAACGTTAGACCCCATTGCTGTCGAGCGTTGGCAGCGCATGGCACCAGGGGTCACGCCATGGTTGCATGAGGAGGTGGCGCAGCGAATGCTGGACAGGCTGCAATGGATCAAACTACAACCGGCCGTTTGGGCGAATTGGGGCGCAGTTCGCGGTGGCTTGCAAGCCCATGCAGCGCTCCTCAAGCAATATGCAAGCGCCCAAAGTCATGTTATCGAAACCACTGAACGGAGAAAGGCCTTGGCTATCAAAGCGCTGGTACCTCCTTGGTGGAAGAAAATGCTTCAAATCATCTCCGGTGCTGCGTCGGTCACACGCTTTGACTCGCCCATAGCAGGGACCGTTGAGATGCTCTGGGCCAACATGGCGCTGCATGAATCGGCTGACCCACAAACGCTGCTGGCGACGTGGCACCGATTATTGGCAGTCGATGGTTTCGTCATGTTTTCCAGTCTTGGGCCGGATACCGCGCGTGAGGTGCGCGATTTGTACGAGGCCTTGGGTTGGCCACCAGCCGGTCACCAGCTGACCGATATGCACGACTGGGGTGACATGCTGGTGCAAACCGGCTTTGCAGAACCCGTGATGGACATGGAGCGCATCACGCTGACTTATGAAACGCCGGCACGGCTGCTGCAAGAGCTGACTGAACTCGGCCGCAACTTTCACCCTCAACGTTTCGACGCTTTGCGGGGACGGCAGTGGAAGGCCAAGCTTGAGCAACTGATCATCGATCGCCTGCCGCGTGGGGCTGATGGGCGTCTGATGCTGACATTTGAGGTGATCTATGGTCATGCACTGAAAGCCAGACCGAAAGTCAAAATGTCGGCCCTTAGCGCTGTCTCGGTCGAGGATATGCGCAGCATGTTGCAGGGCCAGCGTGGGCCTTCTGACCGGTTTTGAATGAGTCTTTGACATTCACGCCACTCAGCATGGGAGGCATAAAAACGTCAAATTCTTGCTTCTGGCTGATCTGTTGGAATTGGCAGGCTGGCGTAACTTTATAATCGCGCAGTTAAATTAGTCCGTAATTGAATCCATAAAAGTGATGACGATGAACGCAAGCAAAACCACAAGGTCTGGCATGACACACGCAAGGGCGATTTTGGAGTCGTTGAAAAAGGCTCCGTTGGCCGTGTTTTGCAAAGCCAGCAGCACAGCCGCCGTGCTGTTTTCCGTCCTTTCTTTGAGCCGCAACGCCATCGCTCAAGTGAAAGATTTGCCAGGCGGACCCGGCGTCAACCAGCTGAACTTGCCGACGCCTGTGACCCGCATCGCCGCCGAGCAAATCTGGCTGCATTGGTTCATGATGATCGTCTGCACGGTGATCTTCTTGGCGGTATTTGGCGTCATGTTTTATTCCATCTGGAAGCACCGCAAGTCGGTCGGTCACAAAGCAGCCAACTTTCACGAGTCCACCACTGTTGAGATTGCTTGGACGGTGATCCCGTTCCTGATCGTCATCGGCATGGCTCTGCCTGCCACGAAAGTGTTGGTTGCCTCCAAAGACACCACCAACGCCGACCTGACGATCAAGGCCACAGGTATCCAGTGGAAATGGGGCTACGACTACATCAATGGAGAGGGCGCCGGCATTGGCTTCGTCTCCACCCTCGACTCTGCTCAACGCCAGATGTCAAACGATGGCGGCCCCAAAAAGGGCGAAGAAATCGATAATTACTTGCTCAAAGTGGACAACCCTTTGGTCGTCCCTGTGAACCAAAAAATCCGCATCATCACCACCGCCAACGACGTGATTCACGCCTTTGCAGTGCCGGCTTTCGGTATCAAGCAAGATGCGATTCCAGGCTTTGTTCGCGACACCTGGTTTCGTGCTGAAAAAACCGGTGACTTTTATGGTCAGTGCCAAGAATTGTGCGGCAAAGAGCACGCTTACATGCCAATCCACGTCAAAGTGGTGACCGCTGAGGAATACACCGCATGGGCCGGTGCCAAGCTCAAGGAAGTCGCAGCGAAGGCAGACGACCCGACCAAAGTCTGGACTCAAACAGATTTGATCGCACGCGGCGAAAAGGTCTACGCAGCGAATTGCGCCGCTTGCCACCAAGCCAACGGCAAGGGTGCTGGCCCGATCAAGCCGCTCGACGGCTCGGCCATCGTGTTGAACGAAGATCATCTCAAGCAGATCAGCATTTTGCTCAATGGCGCAAACAACGGTGCGATGCCGTCGTGGAAAGCACTCAGCGACACCGAGCTTGCCGCGGTGGCTACCTTCACTAAGAACAACTGGTCGAACAAGACCGGTCAGATCATCCAGCCCTCAGAGGTTATGGCTGCTCGCAAGTAATCAGGTATTTCACGTATTCGCTCCCCATCATCAGTAGCCGGATCATCCGGTTCAAGCCCAGTTAAGCTATCAAAGGAAGTCAGATGAGTGCAGTTCTAGACCATCACGATCATGCTCATGACCACGAGCATCACGCCCCGACGGGCTGGCGCCGCTGGGTTTATGCGACCAACCACAAAGACATTGGTACGCTGTATTTGCTGTTCGCCTTCACGATGTTGATGGTTGGCGGCGTGTTGGCCATGCTGATTCGGGCTGAGCTGTATCAGCCAGGCTTGCAATTGGTGAACCCGGAACTGTTCAATCAACTCACCACCATGCACGGCCTGATCATGGTGTTTGGTGCCATCATGCCGGCCTTCGTCGGCTTTGCGAACTGGATGATTCCATTGCAAATCGGCGCTTCTGACATGGCTTTTGCCCGCATGAACAACTTCAGCTTTTGGCTGATGATTCCAGCTGGCCTGACCTTGATGTTGTCTTTCTTCATGCCGGGTGGCGCTCCCGCAGCCGGCTGGACGCTTTACGCACCGCTGACCTTGCAGATGGGTCCTTCGATGGACGCCGGCATTTTTGCCATGCACTTGTTGGGTGCTTCGTCCATCATGGGCTCGATCAACATCATCGTCACTATTCTGAACATGCGCGCACCCGGCATGACGCTGATGAAGATGCCGATGTTCTGCTGGACATGGCTGATCACCGCTTATCTCTTGATCGCCGTCATGCCGGTGTTGGCCGGTGCCATCACCATGACGCTGACGGACCGCCACTTCGGCACCAGCTTCTTCAACCCAGCCGGCGGCGGCGACCCAGTGATGTATCAGCACATTTTCTGGTTCTTTGGTCACCCCGAGGTTTACATCATGATCTTGCCGGCCTTCGGCATCGTCAGCCACATCATTCCGGCTTTCGCACGTAAGCGTCTGTTTGGTTATGCGTCGATGGTTTACGCAACAGGCTCGATCGCTATTTTGAGCTTTGTCGTTTGGGCTCACCACATGTTCACCACCGGCATGCCGGTGACCGGGCAGTTGTTCTTCATGTACTCGACCATGTTGATCGCCATTCCTACCGGTGTGAAGGTCTTCAACTGGATCGCCACCATGTGGAAGGGTTCCATGACGTTTGAGACGCCAATGCTGTTTGCGGTCGGCTTTCTATTCGTCTTCACCATGGGTGGTTTCACCGGTCTGATTCTCTCGGTCGCCCCGATTGACATCCAACTACAAGACACTTACTACGTGGTGGCTCACTTCCACTATGTGTTGGTGGCGGGTTCCCTGTACGCCATGTTTGCCGGCTTCTATTACTGGTGCCCTAAGTGGACCGGCGTGATGTACAACGAATCCCGCGGCAAAATCCACTTTTGGTGGTCGCTGATCTCTTTCAACGTCACGTTTTTCCCAATGCACTTTTTGGGTCTGGCCGGTATGCCACGTCGCTACGCTGACTACCCGATGCAGTTCGCTGACTTTAATGCCTTGGCCAGTGTGGGCGCTTTGTTCTTCGGTTTGGCGCAGGTGTACTTCTTCTTGTTCGTCGCGATTCCTGCCATGCGCGGCATCGGCCCTAAAGCTGTTGCCAGCCCTTGGGAAGGCGCAGAAGGCTTGGAGTGGGAAGTGCCTTCACCAGCACCTTTCCATACTTTCGAGACCCCGCCTAAGCTGAATGCCGCTGCTAACAAGGTGATCGGCTGATCGCTGATTCACGCAATCGTAATAAATCATGACACCGGAACAAAAAAAGAACAACCGTCGCTTGGGTCTGATCTTGGCAACGGTCGCGCTCGTGTTTTTCGTCGGCTTCATGGCGCGCTCTGTCATGCTCGGTCACGTCTGAAGTCGAACGCCATGGCCAACACACGCGAAAACTCGAAAATGCTGGGCAAGCTGGGCGTCATCGTGCTCGGCATGTTCGCTTTCGGTTATGCGCTGGTGCCCCTTTATAACGCCATTTGCGAGATGACCGGGATCAACATCCTGGCCTTGAGCGACAAGCAGATTCCGGGGGCCACGTCATCACAAGCTGCCAACACGCAGGTTGACAAGACGCGCAGTATCACTGTCGAGTTTGACGCCAACTCTCGCGGCCCTTGGCACTTCAAGCCGGCCATGAGAAGTGTGCAGGTTCACCCGGGCGAACTCACCACGGTCATGTACGAGTTTCAAAACGTGCAAAACCGGACCATGTCAGCGCAGGCAATTCCGAGCTACGCACCACGTCAGTCAGCTGCGCATTTCAACAAGTTGGAGTGTTTCTGCTTCAATCAATACACCTTGGCGCCTGGTGAGAAAAAACAATGGCCTGTGGCCTTTGTGATTGACACCAAGCTGCCCAAAGACGTGACAACTATCACACTGTCGTACACCTTCTTTGAAGTCGGTGGCAGAACGCCCGCTGCGCCAGCGGGATTCCAAGATAAGTCAGCATTAAAGCCTGTGGCAGCCGTGACTGTTCATGAACCTGCGGTCGTGGGACTATGAGCATTGGCTCAGCAGCATTGACGGTCTTGCGCACTGTGAAGGCAGTGGCTTGGTCGTTCATTGGTTTGCGCGGTAGCACCGATGCCGAACAAGGCGTCAAAAAGCTGAATCCTTTGCATGTGATTGCAGTTGGTCTGGTTCTTGTTTTTATGTTTGTGGGTGCGTTGGTCTTGCTCGTCAAATGGGTAGTTCCAACGTAGGCCGACGTCAGTGGTTCAAATAATGGTTCCCGTTGAAAGGCATAGCGGGGCCACAAGAGTTTTCAAAAGTTTCGAGCATTCAGAGATAACAGAGGAATAGAGATGTCTTCAGCAGCACACGGGTCCACCCCTTACTACTTCGTGCCGGGCCCATCCCGTCATCCCGCCATGGCCGCCTTGGGCCTTTTTTTCGTGATTCTGGGTGCCGGGCAGTGGGTCAATGGCGCCGGTTGGGGGGCTTACTCCCTAGCCTTCGGATTGGTATTTTGGCTGACGGTGTTGTATCAATGGTTCAGTGAAGCCATGCGCGAAAGCGAAGGCGGTATGTACGGTCGCAAGATCGACATGTCTTATCGCTGGAGCATGAGCTGGTTCATCTTCTCTGAAGTGATGTTTTTCGGTGCCTTCTTCACAGCTTTGTGGTGGGCTCGTGCGCATTCCGTCCCGACGCTGGGCGGCCTTGAAAACGCGTTGCTCTGGCCTGACTTCAAAGCAGTCTGGCCCAGCATGGCAGCCGGTGTGACAGCTTCACCCGCCGGCATCATCGAGCCCTTCTCCACGGTTGGGCCTTTCTGGTTGCCGACCATCAACACCGCATTGCTGCTCAGCTCCGGTGTGACCTTGACCATTGCGCACCACGCATTGCGTGATGGCAACCGTGCACGGACCATCGGTTTCATGTGGGCCACTGTGCTGCTGGGCGTCCTTTTCTTGTTTGTGCAGGGCTACGAATATGCTCACCTGTACAACGAACTCAACTTGAAGATGACGTCCGGTATTTACGGTTCTACCTTCTATATGCTCACGGGCTTTCACGGTTTCCACGTGTTTGTTGGCATGTTGATGCTGTTGTTCATCACCCTGCGTCTGGGCAAAGGTCATTTCACGGCTGAGAGTCATTTTGGTTTTGAAGGTGCTGCTTGGTACTGGCACTTTGTTGACGTGGTGTGGCTCGGCCTTTACATCTTGGTTTACTGGCTCTGAGTTGTCCTCAGTGGGACGCTGCTGGTCGGCGTTTTCACCGGCGAACTCAAGCTGCACCGAACCTATCGAAAAAGGCCGCAATTGCGGCCTTTTTCGATGCCCAAAGGCGGTTGCTGACAAAGAGTTTTAACTCAGCTAACGGATGGAAGCCCGGTCGGCTGGATGAAGCCGAGCTTCCATGCCAGCAAGATGCAGAGGAACAGCAGAACGGACAAACCGACGCGAATCGCCAGTGCGCGTGCCATGTGGCTGGTCTTGGCTTTGCCGTCAGTACCGTCCTTCATCATGAAGTAAAGGGCGCTGGCCAAGCTGCCCAAAATAGCGAGAAAAGCGAATGCAATGAGATACGACATATGCCTGATTATCCGCCCATGAGAGCATCCGAACATTCGGGCCGGTTCTGGGTCGTTACCGTGGCCGCGTTGCTGACGGCAGCGCTGACCTTTTCGCTCGGCCAGTGGCAACTGAGCCGTGCTGCACAAAAAATCGCGCTACAAGCCTCTCTCGACCAAAAAAAGGCCTTGCCGCCATTGGTCAATGCAGACATTGTTGCTGTGACTCAGGATGCTGAAAAGTTGGTTGATCGAAGAATTGAGCTCTCTGGTCACTGGCTGTCCGAAAAGTCGGTTTACCTCGACAACCGCCCCATGAATGCAAAGCCTGGTTTTTGGGTCATGACCCCCTTAGTCCTGAGCGGATCGGACAAGGCCGTGTTGGTACAGCGCGGCTGGATTCCGCGTAATTTCGAAGACCGTACGGCTCTGGTTCAGATTGAAACGCCTGAACAAACCGTCACGCTGCTGGGACGAATGGCCCCCGCTCCTGCCAAGTTATATGCCTTCAAAGGCGCTGATGCCGGCCGCATCCGGCAAAATCTCGACATTGCCGTTTTTGCTGCTGAAACCGGCTTGCCGTTGATCCCTGCTTTGGTGATTCAAGTCGATCCCGCCAGTGAAGGGCTGCAGCGTGATTGGGCCGCACCCAACACAGGCGTCGACAAGCACTATGGCTACGCCTTCCAATGGTTTGGGTTGTGTGCTTTGGTGAGCGGTTTGTACGTCTGGTTTCAGTTGATATCACCCTACCGGCAACGCCGGTTGATGCCTCCATTCAACAATAAAGTCTGATGATTCGCCATGTCCATTGAGCCGCCTTCACCACGAACCACAGTGCAGAGCCTTCCAGATCAGGATCAGCCGCTGGGCCTTACTGTGCACGAACTGCCAAGAGTCGACCAAGCCGCCCCCGTCCATGCCAACGGGCGCTTGAAGATGTTGATCATCTTGCTCGTATGCGCAGCGCCCGTCATCGCGTCTTACTTTATGTATTACGTGGTTCGGCCTGAGGGTAGACGCAACTATGGTGAGCTCATCACGCCACAAAGACCTTTGCCTGCTTTCAATGTGACGACGCCCAGCGGTGCGGTGTTGCCTTTGAAGTCGCTGAAAGATCAATGGTTGCTGATCAGCGTGGCCAGTGGTGCCTGCGATGCGGGGTGTCAGCAGAACCTGTACTTTCAACGTCAGTTGCGTGAGTCTTTGGGGCGTGAAAAAGACCGACTCGATTGGGTCTGGCTGGTCAACGATGACGCACCGATTCCGGCGGCGTTGGCCCCCGCGCTGAAAGACGCGACGGTGCTGCGTGTCAGCCCCGGTGATCTGTCGCAATGGTTGGTAGCGGCGCCCGGCCAACGTCTCGCCGACCATTTGTACTTGGTCGATCCTATGGGCAATTGGATGATGCGTTTTCCAGCGGCTATGGATGCTGCCGGCGCAGCCAAAGCCAAGAGCGACCTTGAACGCCTGCTGCGCGCTTCGAGCAGTTGGGACAATGAAGGCCGTCCGTGACGGAACAAGCGCTTTACGACCTCAGCCCAGCCATTCGCCTGATGCTCATGGGCCTGACAGTGGCGCTCGGTCCGCTGGCGTGGGTCTGGCTGCGCAGCCGCAAGGCACCGTTGCCACATCGGCTGCGCATGCTGACGCTGGTCACTCTGTTTTTAACCTTTGATCTGGTGCTGTTTGGCGCTTTCACGCGCCTGACAGATTCTGGCCTTGGTTGTCCAGACTGGCCGGGTTGTTATGGCAATGCCAGCCCGCTGGGCGCACACGCCGACATCACGCAAGCCCAAGCAGCGATGCCGACCGGGCCGGTGACGCATCCGAAAGCCTGGATCGAGATGATTCACCGCTACTTGGCGACCGGCGTCGGCGTGTTGATTTTGACGCTGACCGCGGTAACTTGGGCGGCACGTTGGCAAAGTCGAACACGGCGCGAACCGTTGATGAAGACGGGCGAGGCCAGTCCTTCGGATGTGTTGCAGCCGTGGTGGCCAACGCTGACTTTGGCGTGGGTGTGCTTGCAAGGCGCTTTTGGCGCGTTGACGGTAACCATGAAACTTTTTCCGGCTATCGTCACCCTGCATTTGCTGGGCGGCATGGTTTTGCTGGCGTTGTTGCGCGCGCAGTCTGCACGTTTTGCTGTGGCGGCCGGCGATGTGCGGGTGGTGACGGTGCCGCGCAGCACCTGGTGGTTGCTGCTGGTGGGTTTTGTCCTGCTGTGGCTGCAACTTGCCCTTGGCGGCTGGGTCAGTACGAATTACGCCGTGCTAGCCTGCAACACGTTTCCGGCCTGTCAAGGCTCGTGGTGGCCAGCGATGGATTTTCAACTCGGCTTCACGCTTTGGCGTGAGCTCGGCGCGGGCCATGGCGACACTAACTTTACCTTTGAGGCGCTGACCGCCATTCATTACGCTCACCGGCTGTCGGCTTATCTGGTGTTTGCCGCCTTGTTGCTGTTGGCGCGCCAGCTGTATCGGGCGCCGGGCATGCGCATGCACGCCCACTGGATCGTGGTGCTGGTGCTGTGGCAACTCGTCACTGGCGTCAGCAATGTGGTGTTTGGCTGGCCCTTGTTGGCAGCGGTCTCGCACACCGGTGGCGCTGCTGCCTTGGTGGTGGTGATGACCGGCGCTATGTTTTCTTGCCGACGCGCTTCCCGGCCAGTTCTGCGCGAAAATTGAACGCTTCACGAATGTCCGCATGAATCCTACTGAACCTTCCCAAGCGTCGAGTGCGCCACTGCCATTTTTAGTCTCCCGCTGGGCGCAGTTTTATGCGTTGACCAAGCCGCGCGTGGTGCAGTTGATTGTGTTTTGCGCGCTCATTGGCATGGTCTTGGCCGTGCCTGGCGTGCCGAGCCTAGCCGACGTGCAACTGGCCTTGATCGCCTGCGCCGGTATCTGGCTGGTGGCTGGCGCAGCGGCAGCCTTCAACTGTCTGGTGGAGCAACAGATCGACTCGAAAATGCGGCGCACTGCGTGGCGTCCAACAGCGCAGGGGCAACTGAACAACGCCTTGACACTGGGTTTTTCGGCGTTGCTGTGCGCTGCGGGCTCCTTGATTTTGTACATCTGGGTGAACCCCTTGACCATGTGGCTGACGTTCGCCACCTTTGTCGGTTATGCCGTGGTCTACACCGTTATTTTGAAGCCCCTGACGCCGCAAAACATCGTCATTGGCGGTGCTTCTGGCGCCATGCCGCCGGTGCTGGGTTGGTCGGCCATGACGGGCAATGTCGGGCCTGAAGCGCTAATTCTGTTCCTCATCATCTTCTTGTGGACGCCGCCGCACTTTTGGGCGCTGGCGCTTTACCGCGTGGAGGAATACCGCAAGTCGGGCCTGCCGATGTTGCCTGTGACACACGGCAATGAGTTCACGCGATTGCAAATTTTTCTCTACACACTGGTGCTGTTCGCCGCCTGCCTGATGCCTTTTGTGTTTCACATGAGCGGTTGGTTTTATTTGGCAGCCGCCGTGATTTTGAGCATCGGCTTCAGCTGGTATGCCTGGCGGCTTTTGCGCGAATATTCTGACGCGTTGGCGCGCAAAACCTTCCGTTTTTCCTTGATCCACCTGTCTTTGCTGTTTGCCGCCTTGCTGGTAGACCATTACCTCGTATGACATTGATCAACTTATCGACGTTGAGCCGTCGCCGCACCCTTCTGAAGTCCGTAACAGCTGCATTGGCCGCTGCTGCACTGAGCGCTTGTGGCCCAGAAAAACTGCAGTTCAAAAGCATCGACATCACCGGTGCCGACTACGCCAATGGCTTCAGCTTGAGTGATCACAACGGCGTGCAACGCAGCTTGCAAGACTTCAAGGGCAAGGTCGTGGTGGTGTTCTTTGGTTTCACCCAATGTCCTGATGTGTGCCCAACTGCTTTAGCCGAATTGGCTGAAGTGAAGCGCAAGCTGGGGGGGCAAGGTGATCGATTGCAAGGCATTTTCATCACGGTCGACCCTGAGCGAGACACCGAAGAAGTGCTGAAAGCCTATATGGCTAATTTCGACCCGAGTTTTGTTGCTTTGAGACCGACCATGGCACAACTGCCCGAGGTCGCCAAGGCATTCAAAATTTACTACAAGAAGAGCGAAGGCAAGACCGCTGGCAGTTACACCATGGACCACTCAGCGGGCAGCTACGTTTTTGACCCTGAAGGCCGCGTGCGGCTTTACACGCGCTACGGCTCGGGTGTCGAAGGGTTAACGTCTGATGTCGCTTTGCTGTTGAAGTAACGCTAGGGTCAGCGATGGGGTCTCAGGCGTAGACCGCCAAGACCTTTTTCATCTTTTTCATGGCCGCCACTTCAATCTGACGAATACGCTCGGCACTGACTTGATATTCAGACGCCAAGTCATGCAACGTCATGCCGCCAGTGCCATCGTCGTTCACGTTCAGCCAGCGCTCTTCAACAATTCTGCGTGAGCGCGGGTCGAGCCCTTGCAGTGCGGCCGT
This sequence comes from Comamonadaceae bacterium, assembly GCA_947451205.1. Lineage (GTDB taxonomy): Bacteria > Pseudomonadota > Gammaproteobacteria > Burkholderiales > Burkholderiaceae_C > Polaromonas. The sequence continues at coordinate 28,745 of CANFZL010000001.1, read as the reverse complement.
GATGCCGTCGGTGGCGAGCACGTCGCGCTGATGCGACTCGATCAAGGCGGTCGGCTCATGGCTGGCGTCTGACAGATAGGCAATCGGGCCGAAAGCATCTTCGCCGTCATCGCTCGGGCTCGGGTCTAGCAGTGTGTCGCCGCCCGACATGCGCTGTTCCATTTCAATGACTTCTTCACGCTTGACGTTCAGCGTTTTGGCCATCGAATCAATCTGAGCTGACGTCAAGGTGTCGCGGTGCGTGGCCGTGTTGGCATCGTCTTTGAAACCTTGCTTCATCGAACGCAAATTGAAAAACAACTTGCGCTGCGCCTTGGTCGTGGCCATCTTGACCATGCGCCAATTTTTCAGAATGTATTCATGAATCTCAGCTCTGATCCAGTGCAGGGCGTAGCTCACCAGCCGGACATTTTGGTCCGGGTCAAAGCGCTTCACCGCTTTCATCAGGCCGATGTTGCCTTCTTGAATCAGGTCGCTGTGGGGCAGGCCGTATCCCAAATATTTGCGTGACACTGACACCACAAGGCGTAAGTGGGAGAGTACTAACTTACTGGCAGACTCCAAGTCGTTCTCTTCTTTGAGCTTGCGGCCGAACTCTTGCTCTTCAGCCAAAGTGAGCATAGGCAGGCGGTTCACCGCCGAAATATAAGCTTCCAAATTTCCAAGGGGCGGCAACAGGCTTGAAGCACTGGCCCAAGGCGTGGTCAGCGCAACAGCGCCCGTGCGGGTGTCAGTTTGACCGGTTGTGAGTGTCATCAGAAACTCCTTTTGTCATTGATAAATGTTAGCACTCCCTGGGAGGGAGTGCTAAAGATACTCGGGTATGACCTTAGTGTGTTCACGCCATCATCGTGCTTCGACATGCGGCGTGTTTGTCGGTGCTTTCGCGCAGTTTGGGGTAAAAAAGTCTCGAAATCATTGATATGCATCAGCAACTGAATGAATAAGGCGCATTAAATATCGTGTTTAGATTCGGAAGACGGTTGAGGGCTTGAATTGTATTTCCCGCCCCTTATTGATCTAGATCTAATGGGCCTTCGTTCATCGGTCTAGGATCAGTCTATTCAATAAGAGGAGTTGATTTTGATCCCCCAACAAAAAGTTCAGGCTTATCGCGAACAGCTTGTGGCATTGCGTTCAGCGTTGCTGGCACAAATCTCAGAGCAGAGGGGCGGCAGTCGAAGCCGTGTCGATGTCGCGGCTGATCATTTCACGCCGGCGCAAGATTCGCACGCGCAAGTCATCACGCAACGTGACCTCGAATTCTCTCTCAATGAGCGTGAAACAGCTGAGTTGGCTGAACTCGAACTGGCGATGCTGCGATTGGAAGCTGGCACCTATGGCCTCTGCATTGACTGTGCTGCGGTCATTCCTGAAGCCCGACTCATCGCTAAGCCAGAAGCACAGCGGTGCATGACATGCCAAGAAAAAATTGAAACTACCTGAGAAAAATATTGAATGGCTACTTTTCACGCCCTTATTCGCATCATCAGGCTGTGAGCTCTCGCACCCGTGGTTTGCCAGCCAGCCAGGCTTCCAAGCACTCAGTGACGCCGCTGGCAAAGCGCTGAAACACCGGCTCAGTGACAAAGCCAAGGTGCGGCGTCAGCAGCACATTGGGCAGCTGGCGCAGCGGGTCGTTCAGCGGCAGGGGCTCGACGTCAAAAACGTCCAGCGCTGCAAACCCCGGACGGCCTTTTTCCAGTGCTTTGACCAAGGCCGCGCTGTCAATCAGGGCCGAGCGTGAGGTGTTGACGAGCAAACTGTCTGGCCGCATCAGCGCCAGCCGTTCAGCGTTGAGCAAGTGACGCGTGGCCGGGATGACCACCAAATGCAAACTGACCACCTGCGAGCGCGTCAACAGGTCTTCCAGCGAGACCGCTGTCACGCCTTGCGCGGCAGCCCGCTCAGGCGTCATGCGTGGGCTCCAAGTGATGACGTCCATGCCCAGCGCTTGGCCGACTTTGGCGACGCGACCACCGATTTCACCCAGCCCGATCAGGCCGAGGGTTTGGCCGTTCAGCACACGTGCCAAAGGCTCGGCAGCGCCAGCGCGCCATTGACCTTGGCGAAGCAGCGCAGTTTGTTGCTCAAGCTGACGGGTGGCACCCAGAATCATCGACCAGGTCATCTCACACGTGCTGTCTTTGGACGGCCCCCACTCGGTGCAGCTCACCGGAATATTGCGGGCGGCCAAAGCGGGCAGGTCAATCGTACTGTTGCGTGAGCCGGTGAAGATGACGTAACGCAGATGGGGCAACTGCGCCAGAAGCGCCGCGTCAAACGGCGTGCGGTCGCGCAGCAGCACCACGGCGTCGGCGTCTTTCAAAGCGTCGACCAGCGGCTGGCCGTTCAAGGGTCCGGCGTGCATGCTGACCTGCGCTTGGCCTTCAATGGTTTCCCAATGACCGAGCCGGCGCAGCGCCTGCTCGGTGTCACCAACCACCACAATGCGCGGCAGGCCGCCGTGTGATGTGCTCACGCTCATGCTGCGGTCGTGGCGAGCTTGATCAAGGCCGACACATTGGCCGCTTGTCCGATGGCCCAGCTGGCTTTCAGCAAGGCGGCGGTTTTCTCCGCGCCCAGCACCGCGTCCGACAGGCCGTGGAACTTGGCTTCCAGAAGGCTGTCGGTCATCGGGTTTTGCAGCGAGCCAATGGCGTGCTCCACAAACACATGGACGCGGCGGCCGTCGTTCAACACGGCGGTGACGTCGGCGCTGGCTTCGTCAATCGAATCATTCACCGTGGCGATGACTTTGCGGCGCAACGCCACCATGTCGGAGCGGTTGACGATCTCGTCGGAGAACTCTTCTTCAGCTGCGTAGCCAAACGTCAGGCCTGCGGCGCAGCCGTGGTAAACACTGAACTTGGCTTGCAGGCCGTCAGCAGGTTCTTTTTTGCCGGTCAGCTCGAGCACCAGCGAATGCACTTTGAGTTCGATGCTTTGCACTTGGTCGGGCGTGACGCCTTGTGCGCGCAGCTGTGCGCAGGCGTCGATGCTCGGGTGAATCACGATGCCGCAAGCGAAGGGCTTGAAGGAGTTGAAGGAGATCTCGAAGCGCTCACCGAGCTCGCCGGTGATTTCATTCCAGTCGTTCTTGGTCGAGACGGTTTGCATCATGCCGCGCGGTGCTTCAATTGCTTTCGGGCTGGCGGTGAAACCTTTGCTGGCCAGCAGCGCTGACATCATGCCGGCGCGGGCTGCACCACCTGGATGGAAGGGCTTGGTCATGGTGCCGAACTGCTCGCGCATGCCGACCGGTTGCGAGGCCGCAATGCCCAGCGCCATGGCGGTTTGTTGGGTGTCCAGCTTGAGCAGGCGGGCGCAAGCCGCAGCCGCACCCAGCGTGCCGGTCGAGCCGGTGATGTGCCAGCCGCGGTCGTAATGGTCGGGGTACATGGCATTGCCAACGCGGCAAGAGACGTCGATGCCGATGACCAGTGCGTCGATGCATTCGCGGCCGGTGGAGCCGATGTGTTCAGCCAGCGCCAAAATAGCCGAGGCCACCGGGCCAGCCGGGTGGATGATGGTTTTCAGGTGGGTGTCGTCAAAGTCAAAGGTGTGCGAGGTGATGCCGTTGATCAGCGCTGCGCTGCCCATGTCGACTTTTTCGCTGCGGCCCAGCACGCTGGCTTGCGCTGCGGGCTGGAACATTTGTGCGGCGGCCAGCGCCGCGTCAGCGGCTTCGTGGTGGGCGGCGCCGACAGCGCAGCCGAGCCAGTTGGTGAAGGTCCGGTGCGCGTCATGGTCAACGGCGTCGCTCCAGCCGCGTGACGGATGGGTGGCGACAAATTTCGCCAGAATTTGCGTGATGGGAGGAGCGTTGTGGTCGGCGGCGACCTGGGTATTACGGGCCATGGTGTCTTTCGGCAGAAGCTGCCATTGGTTGCAGAAAAAGGTTGCCCGTCATTGCTGCGGCGTAGGTCACCTCCGTCAATGCGAGCGCAGCGCTGCAATCCAGGAGTCATGGACTGCCGCGCTGCGCTCGCAGAGACGACGGTATTATGTTTTTAGCTGTCGAGCTGGATGCCGCGTTCCTTGGCCAGTTTTGTCCAGCGGGCGATGTCCTTGCGAATGTACTCACCGAATTGTTCGGGCAACATGACGGTCGGTTCGATCGCTTCGACCGACAACTTCTCACGCATGTCGGGCGCGTGCAAAACGGTTGCCAATGTTTCATTGAGCAGTTTCACAATAGGTGCGGGCATGCCTGCCGGGCCGACCACGCCGTACCACTGCTGCGCGTCAAATCCCTTGAAACCGGACTCGTCGAGGGTTGGCACATCTTTGAACAACGGGTGGCGTTGCATGCCTGTGATCGCTATCGGGCGTACGCGACCGGAGCGAATATGCGGAATGGCGGCAGCCAAGCCCGGGAACATGGCTTGTGTTTGGCCGCCGATCAAGTCGTTGAAGGCCGGGGCAATGCCGCGGTAGGGAATGTGCACCATGAAGGAGTCCACCTGCTGCTTGAACAGCTCCATGGTCATGTGGGTCAGCGAGCCGGCGCCAGCCGAGCCGTAGCTGACCTTGCCAGGATTTTTCTTCAGATAGGCAATGAACTCTTTGATGTTTTTCACCGGCAGTGCGGCGTTGACCACCAGCACGTTGGGCGTACCGCCGATCATGCCGATGGGTGTGAAGTCCTTGATGGCGTCGTAGGGCAGCTTGCGCGTCGCCGGGCTGGTGCCATGCGTGGCGACATAGCCTTGCATCAGTGTGTAGCCGTCTGGTGCAGCGCGAGCGGTGGTTTGGCAGGCGATTATGCCGCCGCCACCGGCTTGGTTGTCAACGATAAAGGGTTGCTTGAGCAGGTTGCCCCAGCGTTCGCACACGGTGCGGCCGACCATGTCGCTGCCGCCGCCTGCCGACACCGGCACGATGTAGCGAATCGGCTTGGCCGGAAAAGCTGGTTGTGCCCAACTCAAGGTGGGAACGCCCAGCAGGGCAGGAGTGGCAAGTATGAGGTTTCGACGTTTCATAAATTTTTCGATTCTGTAAATTTTAAAATTGGAAAATACTCCAATTAAATAAGCTATTTAGCTTACTTCAGGTGTTTTTTTTGTCAATCTATTGTGGGCATCATCAACGTGTTCTGACAGCAATTGATTGCAACGTTCTGGATCCCCTTGGCGTAAAGCACTCACGATGTCCATGTGTTCTGTGATCGAAGCTTGCATGCCAGTGTCGTGAGCCAGATTTTTGAGGCGCGATAGATGCAGCTTTTGAACTATGCCGCGGTAAGTTTCTGTCAAGGGCTGATTTCCGGCCGCCTCGACGATGGCCCAGTGAAAGCGCAGGTTTTCGCGGTAATAGCGTTGCACGTCATGCAGGCTGGCGGCGCATTGCATGGCTGCACTCGAGTCGTCGAGCACGCGCAGCAGAGGGGCGTTGTCAAGACTGCTGCGCTGGGCAACTTGTCGGCCGGCAAAGCCATCCAGCAGGGCGCGCATTTGGTACAGATCGCGAATTTCTGGTGCTGCCAGTTGCCGCACGAAGACGCCTGAATGTTTGCGCGCTACGACCAGCCCGGAGCTTTCCAGCTCGCGCAGAGCTTCACGCACCGGCACCCGTGAGACGCCCAGACGAGCTGCCACATCGGGTTCATTGATGCGCTGGCCGGGGATCAGCACGCCTGTCAGGATCAGGCTGAGCATGTCGTCGCGCACGAGCTTTGCCAAAGATGTGTCGCGCACATCGTTGAAACGGTCAGAAGAGGATTCAGTCAGCCAAGGGAGCATGGTTATTCCGTAGAAGATATATCGTATACGAAATTGGGCCAGCGCAATGTGCGGGTAAACACTGATCAGTTGGATTGCGCCTGTTCGCTGGACTGGCGGCTCAAGGGCTCAAAGGCCTATTGCCTATGGCCAGGCTCAGGGTTGTGGTTTGTTCGGCGTGATGTCACGCACTTCAACGTCGACCACGTCGCCGCCGGCGACGCGGGGACGCTCGTCGGGGTTGCGCCCGCGTTCGGCCAGTGGGCTGGATGGAGGGCTGTGGGGTGCTGGCGGCGGTTTGGCGCCCGGCCACATGCCCTGCATCCCTTTGCTCGAAAACTGCTGAAAACGTCCAAAAACCATCGGCCCTGTCGGCCGTTTACCGGTGAGCAAGGCCCGGAGCAGGCTCAGCACCACCAACACAACGGCCACAGCCAGCAAGCTGGCCAAGGCAATGGCAGCAAACAGCCAGAACACGATGCGCATCACAAGCTGGATCAAACGGGTCATGAAAACTGACAAATAAAGTCCTTGAACAACGGGGGAAGGGTCACTGACAAGCCTCTTAGCTTAGCAAAGCTTGCGCAAACTCGCGCGCGTTGAATGTTTCAAGGTCTTCGACTTGTTCACCGACACCTATGAAATACACCGGCACCGTGCGCCATGTTGGGTGGGCTTTGGCGCGTTCTCGCGACCACAGGGCAATGGCGGCCAACACGCCGCCCTTGGCGGTACCGTCGAGCTTGGTGACGATGAGTCCGGTGAGTTGCAAGGCCTCGTCAAAAGACTTGACCTGTGCCAGTGCGTTTTGCCCCGTATTGCCGTCGATCACCAGCAAGATTTCATGCGGCGGCATGCCGATGCCGAGGCCTGTAGAAGCCGCGTTGGGTTCTGCACCCGTTCCAGTTGCTGCGCCAGCCTTCGCAATCGTGCGTTTGATTTTTTTCAGCTCTTCCATCAGGTGTAACTGGGTTGGCAGCCGGCCGGCAGTGTCGACCAGCACCACGTCACGTCCCCGCGCTTTGCCGGCGCTGACGGCGTCAAAGCTCACCGACGCTGGGTCGCCGCCTTCTTGGCTGATGATCTCGACCGTGTTGCGGTCGGCCCAGACGGTGAGCTGCTCGCGCGCTGCGGCTCTGAAGGTGTCGGCGGCGGCCAGCAGCACAGAGGCGCCGTGGTCCGCCAGGTGCCGTGTGAGCTTGCCGATGGAGGTGGTCTTGCCAGCGCCGTTGACGCCGGCGACCATGATCACCGTGGGCAAAAACTCGCCGATGAGCAGCGGCTTTTCAAGCGGCTTGAGCAGCAGTGTGATGGATTCGATCAACACGTTCTTGACCGCGATCGGGTGCGTCACGCCACCTTCTTTGACGCGGCGCTTGACGTCGTCCAGCAGGTATTGCGTGGCGCCCACGCCGGCGTCAGCCATCAACAAGGCCGACTCCAAGTCTTCGTACAGCGCCTCGTTGATTTGGGTGCCGGTGAAGACACTCGAAATACTGCTGCCGGTTTTGCGCAGACCGTCTGAGAGTTTGCTCAGCCATCGTTGGCGTTCTGGCGGCACAGCGCCAAGGAGCGGAATGTCTATCGGCATGACCAGCGCGCTGCCAATCAGGCTGCCCGAATGGCTGCTGAGGTCTGCCAATTTGATGGGCAAGGCTGGTGTCGGCGGCGCTATCGCGGCCGGCATGGGCTCGGCTGCGGGTGTGGAGGGTTTGAGGATTTTCTTGAAAAAACTGAACATAACTGAGCGTGAGTGGTCTTTGGAGTCAGGGTATTCTATGAAACACACCTTGCCAGGTAAATTTATGCCAACCATGATGATGCACCGTCTGCTTATGCCCCTACTTTCTCTCATGCCAGATCCGTCAATGTCTTCGTGGCGGGCGATGCTCGCGCTCACCGCCTTGACTGCCTTTTGCGCGTTCAGCAGTGCTTCAGCCCAGACGCTATCGGCTGCCAGACCTTCAGTCTCTGCCAATGCACTCAGCACTGACGTCGCCGTGCAAGCGCAAGAGTTCACCTTGGCCAACGGCATGACACTCATCGTCAAACCAGACCACCGCGCGCCCACCGTGGCCCACATGCTGTGGGTGCGGGTCGGCTCCATGGACGAAGTTGACGGCACGTCGGGTGTGGCGCACGCGCTGGAGCACATGATGTTCAAAGGCACGCCCACGCTCAAGCCCGGTGAATTCTCGCGGCGTATCGCCGCTTTGGGTGGCCGCGACAACGCCTTCACCAGCCGGGATGCCACTGCCTATCACCAGCAGATTCCCGCCAACCGCCTCGAAGAGGTGATGCAGCTCGAAGCCGACCGCTTTGCCAACACGCAGTGGGAAGACGACGAGTTCAAGCGCGAAATTGAAGTGGTCAAAGAAGAGCGCCGCATGCGCACCGAAGACTCGCCGCGCGCTCAGCTGTATGAGGCCGCTAATGCCGTCGCCTTTTCGGCTGCACCGTATCGTCGGCCCATCGTTGGCTGGATGAGCGACCTCGACGCCATGACGCCGGATGATGTGCGCAATTTTTACCGCAAGTGGTATGTGCCCAGTAACGCCGCCGTGGTGGTTGCCGGTGATGTGGATGTGGCCGAGGTCAAAGCGCTGGCCGACAAATATTACGGTGTCATTCCCGCTGGTGCGACGCCGCTGCGCAAACCGCGCCTTGAGCCGGTTCAGGCCGGCATCAAGCGCCTTGATCACAAGGCCAGTGCCAGCCAAGCGTATGTGAGCCTGATGTTCAAAGTGCCGCAGTTGGATGCCAGCGGATTGGCCGCTGCGCCCGCCGCTGCGTCAGGGCCCAGCGCCAGCCAAGACGCGCTGGCCCTCACCGTGTTGTCGGCTGTGCTCGACGGCTACAGCGGGGCTCGGCTTGATCGCGCGCTGACGCAGGGTGAAGGCCGTGTGGCCGACAGTGCCGGCGCCAACAACGGCTTACTAGGCCGTGGGCCGCAAATTTTCACGCTTGACGGCGTGCCGGCCAAAGACAAGACCGCGCAGCAGGTGATGGACGCGCTGCGCCAGCAGGTCGCGCAGATCGCTCGTGACGGCGTCAAGGAGGCCGAACTCAACCGCGTGAAGACGCAGTGGGTGGCGTCTGAGATTTACAAGCTGGACGCCGTTTTTAGCCAAGCGCGTGAACTGGGCAGCCACTGGGTCAACGGTTTCCCGCTAGACGCCAGCGCCCGCTTGGTGGCGCAGTTGCGCAGCGTCAGTGCCGCTGAAGTGCAGTCCGTGGCCGCGCGTTACTTTGGCGATGACCAGATGACGCAAGCGGTGTTGGTGCCGCAGCCGCTGGATCCAAACCGTAAGCCCCGCGTGCCCGTTGCGGGCGATCTTCACTGACCACTGAAATCGAAAGAAAAACATGTTGATTTCAAAAATCACAGGGCCAGCGACACGTGTCGTCTTGGTGGCTTTTGCTGCGCTGCTGCACAGCCAAGCGGCACAGTCGGCTTTGCCGATTCAACACTGGACGCAAGCCAGTGGTGCCCAAGTTTATTTGGTCGAAAGCCACGGCATTCCGATGCTCGATGTGCAGATCGACTTTGACGCCGGCGACCGCCGCGACCCGGCCGACAAGTCCGGTTTGGCGACGGTCGTTTCAAATATGAGCGGCAAAGGCATTGCGGCCAAGGCCGGTTCGCCAGCGCTCGACGAAAACCAGCTCAGCGAAGCCTGGGCGGATCTGGGCGCCGCCTTTTCTGCGGGTTCGGGCAGAGACCGCATGAGCTTTTCTTTGCGCAGCTTGAGCTACCCCGACTTGTTGCCCAAAGCTGTGGCGCTGGCTGCCCGGCAAATGGGTGAGCCGTCCTTTCCAGAAGCGATTTGGTTGCGTGACCGTGAGCGCATCAGCGCTTCGATTCGCGAGGCCAACACGCGGCCCGCTACGCTGGCCGCCAAGGCTTTTTCGGCAGCGGTGTATGGCAATCATCCCTATGGTTTTGAAACCACTGAGGCGACGCTGGGACGTATTTCGGTGGCCGATATGCGCCAGTTTTACAGCCGCTTTATTCAGCCTTGCCGAGCCAAGGTCAGCGTGGTCGGAGATGTCACGCGGGCTCAGGCTGATGCTTGGGTGAAAGCGTTGCTGGCGCGCTTGCCACTGAGCGACGCTGCGCGTTGTGAAACCTTGCCGGCGGTTGCTAAAGTTAAGCCGCTGACTGCGCCGCTCACGCAAGCTATTGCGTTTCAATCAGCGCAGGCGCAGGTCTTGATAGGTCAGCCCGGCTACCAACGCTCAGACCCCGATTTTTTTGCGCTGACAGTGGGCAACTACACGCTGGGCGGCGGTGGTTTTGTGTCGCGGCTCACGAGCGAGGTGCGGGAAAAACGCGGCCTGGCTTACAGCGTTTACAGCTACTTCTCGCCGGGCCTACATGCGGGCGCTTTCACCATCGGTTTGCAGACCCGACCTGACCAGGCCGAGCAGGCCGTGCGGGTGGCCCGCGAGGTGCTGGCAAAATTCGTCACTGAAGGTCCAACCGAAGCCGAACTCAAGGCCGCCAAGGACAACCTGATGGGCGGCTTCCCGCTGCTCATCGACAGCAATGCGAAACTACTCGGTAACGTCGCTAACATCGCCTGGAATAACTTGCCACTCAATTACCTAGACACCTGGACCGCCCAGGTTGAAAAAATCACTGCGGCCGACATCAAGGCAGCCTTTGCCCGCAAGCTCCAGCCGGACCGCATGGTCACCGTGGTGCTGGGAGCAGGCGCATGAGGCCGCGTTCCGAACAGGCTAAGCCTGCACCAGCGGTCAAGCCGCAAAGCAAAGCCAAGGGCAAGCCCGGCCCGCGCCACAACAAGCCGCTGCCCGGCGAAGTCCGCATCATTGGCGGCCTTTACAAGCGCACCAAGCTGCCGGTGTCCGACAAGCCCGGCCTGCGCCCGACGCCTGACCGCGTGCGCGAAACCTTGTTCAACTGGCTGGGCCAAGACCTGACCGGCTGGCGCTGCATGGATATTTTTGCCGGCACGGGTGTTCTCGGTTTTGAAGCGGCTTCACGAGGCGCAGCCGAGGTGGTCTTGTGCGAGCAAGATGCTCAGTTGGTGCTCAAGCTGAAGGCCTTGCAGGAGCGCCTGAAGGCCGATGTGGTGCGTGTCGAGCGTGGCGACGGCGTTGGCTTGCTGCGGCGTCAAAGCCCTGGCTCAATTCAGCTGGTCTTCATCGATCCGCCGTTTGACTCGGTGTTGTTCGAGCCCGCGTTGAAGGCGGCTGCCGAAGTGATTTCAGACAAGGGCCTGGTCTACCTTGAAGCACCGCGCACTTGGACCGCCGACGAGTTGACGCCGTTGGGTTTGGAGATTTACCGCAGCAGCAAGGCTGGCGCGGTGCATTTTCATTTGCTGGCGCGCTTAGGGGCCTTCACGGCTTGATGTCACTCTCGTCGTCAAGGCCTTGGGCCTCGGGGGCATAATTCTGGGTATGGCTACTTCGTCCCAGACTTTGCCCCGCATCGCGGTTTATTCCGGCACTTTTGACCCGTTCACGCTCGGTCACGAAGATGTCGTGCGCCGCGCTGCAGGGCTGTTTGACCAATTGATCATCGCGGTGGCGGTGGCTCACCACAAGAAAACGCTGTTCAGCTTGACTGAGCGCGTGCATCAGGTCGAGCAGGCGGTCAATGCTATGTTTGTGGGTCTGGCCGAGCCAGAGCGCATCAAGGTCTTGCCGTTTGACGGCCTCATCATGGATTTTTGTGGTCAACAACAAGCCACAGCCGTGGTGCGCGGCGTGCGCAACTTGACTGACTTTGATTACGAAGCGCAGATGGCAGCCATGAACCGCAAACTCCGGCCCAGCGTCGAGACGGTTTTTTTATTGCCAGACGCGCCTTTGCAATGCATCAGCAGCACGCTGGTGCGCGAAATCAGCAAGTTGGGCGGTGACGTCAGCCAGATGGTCAACCCGGTGGTGGCCACCGCGCTGCAAGCGGCTCATTCGGCTGCACTGAAGGGCGCCTGAACATGGCGCTGATCATCACCGACGAGTGCATCAACTGCGACGTGTGCGAGCCCGAGTGCCCGAATCAGGCGATTTTCATGGGCATAGAGATCTACGAAATTGACCCGCACAAATGCACCGAATGCGTCGGCCATTTTGACGAACCGCAGTGCGTGCAGGTGTGCCCGGTGGCGTGTATTCCGATCAACCCGCAGCACATCGAAAGCCAGGAAACCCTGTGGGAAAAATACCGACGCTTGCAAGCTGAGGCATCAGCCGCCTGAGGCTTTTTCTGCATCCGGTGTATTCGCATCCAGCTTGCGTGGCGGTTTTGGCCGCACTGGCGCATGCGTGTGAATCAGCATGGTGGCTTTTTCCATCTCACCCTCGATCAACATCGGCACCGCCTTCAGGCTGCGCGTGAGCGCTTCCTCAATCGCAAAACGATGCTCTTGTGACGGCTTTTGCAGCACCCAGTTGATGACTTCTGACTTCACGCCCGGGTGGCCGACGCCGATGCGCAGGCGCCAATAGTCAGCGCTGCCAAGCTGGGCGTGGATATCGCGCAGGCCGTTGTGACCCGCATGGCTGCCGCTAAACTTCAGTTTGAGTTGCCCCGGAACGATGTCGAGCTCGTCGTGCGCGACCACGATTTCCTCTGGCTTGATCTTGAAAAAGCGGGCGAGGGCACCGACTGATTTGCCCGAGAGATTCATGAATGTGCGCGGCTCAAGCAGCCAAAGCGTTTGGCCTTTCACGGTCGTTCGCGCGACCACGCCGTGATAGCTTTTGTCGAGCACCAGATTGACTTTCAGCTCGCGAGCCAATGCGTCAAGCCACCAAAAACCCGCGTTGTGCCGCGTGGCTTCGTATTCAGGGCCCGGGTTGCCCAGCCCAACAAAGAGTTTGATCATGAAAAAATGGATGCTGTGAGTCGGTTGACGCTTGGCACGACTGTACCGCGCCTAGGCCCCATGAAAAAAGCCCATACCCTCTTGCGAGGATATGGGCCGCAGCCGTGAGGCAAAGCTCAGGAAAGAGCTTACTTCTTGGCGGCTGGCTTGGCAGCTGGTGCGGCCTTACCGGCAGCCGCTTTACCTGCAGCGGCTTTACCGCCTTTGGCGTCCTTGCCGTCAGCAGCTGGCGCTTCTTCAGCCGGGGCTTCTTCAACGATGGCCGTGACCGAGGCCAACACTGGGTTGACTTGGCCTTTGGCCACAAACTTCACGCCTTTTGGCAGCGTGATGTCTTTGACGTGCAGTGGCGCGCCTTTTTTCATCGCGCTCAAATCGACGGCGATGAATTCAGGAATGTCCGCTGGGAAGCAGGACACAGTCAACTCGGTCACCACGTGGTTGACCAAGCAGTTTTCAGTTTTGACCGCAGGCGAGTTTTCTTCACCGCTGAAATGCACTGGCACTTTGATCGTCATGCGGGTCGTCGCTTCGACGCGCTGAAAGTCAATGTGCAAAATTTGCTGTTTGAAGGGGTGCATTTGCAAGTTGCGCAGCAAGACCTTGTGGACATTGCCAGCCAATTCCATCTCGAGGATGGAGGCGTGGAAGGCTTCTTTTTTGATGGCATGGAACAGTGCGTTGTGATCTAGCTCGATCATCAATGCAGCGTCAACGCCGCCATAAACAATACCGGGCGTGCGGCCGGTGATGCGGAGACGGCGGCTCGCACCCGTGCCCTGCAATGCGCGCTCAAAAGCGGTGAATTTCATACTATTTCTCCTGAAGAGGCAGGCCGCGACCAGCTCGCCTCGTGACGTAAAAGGCGGCGTCTAAAAGAGCCGCCCACTTTTTGTCCGGGATCAGAACAAATTGTCTTGATCCGAGAACAAACTCATGACCGACTCACCCTTGGCAATGCGCTGAATGGTTTCGGCAATCAGCGGTGCAACAGAGAGTTGGCGAATTTTTTTGCACTCCGCAGCGCTGGTACTGAGCGAAATGGTGTTGGTCACCACGACTTCGTCAAGAGCGTCGCTTTTGGCAATGCGGTCAATCGCCGGACCCGAAAAAATCGGGTGTGTGCAGTAGGCGTAAACCTTCTTTGCACCGCGTTCTTTCAGCACTTCAGCAGCCTTGAGCAGCGTGCCTGCGGTGTCAATCATGTCGTCCATGATGACGCAGTTGCGGCCATCGATATCGCCGATCACGTGCATGACTTCCGAGACATTGGCTTTGGGGCGACGCTTGTCGATGATGGCCATGTCGCAGCCCAGCTGCTTGGCTAACGCACGGGCGCGGACTACGCCGCCGACGTCTGGCGAGACAACCATCAGGTCGTTGTAGTTTTGCTGGCGCAGGTCACCCAGCAGGACAGGTGAGGCGTAAATATTGTCGACAGGGATATCGAAAAAACCTTGAATTTGGTCCGCGTGCAAGTCCATCGTCAGAACCCGTGAAACGCCCACAGCTTGCAGCATGTTGGCGACCACTTTGGCCGTGATGGGTACACGTGCCGAACGCGGACGACGGTCTTGACGGGCGTAACCAAAGTAGGGGATGACGGCGGAAATTCGCTCAGCAGATGCACGCTTTAGTGCATCCACCATGATCAGCAATTCCATCAGGTTGTCGTTGGTGGGTGCGCAGGTTGACTGCACCACAAAGACTTCACGAGCCCGCACGTTTTGCTGGATCTCAACGGTGACTTCACCATCAGAGAAGCGGCCAACATGGGCAGAACCCAATGCAATGCCGAGGTTTTTGGCAATGTCTTGGGCTAGGCCCGGATTGGCATTGCCAGTGAAAACCATGAATTCAGGGTTGTGCGGCAGCATGTGGGGTCCAGCGGTGTTTGGCATTGAAGCGGTGAAGAGGCAAAAGACACACTAAAACACGCAAAAACAAAAGGCCGATGCCCGAACTTTGGAACAAAGTTCGCGGCAAAGGCCCAATAAATTTGGCAGGGGTGGAAGGAGTCGAACCTGCGAATGCTGGAATCAAAATCCAGTGCCTTAACCAACTTGGCGACACCCCTACACGGGTCAAGAATTGTTGTCAGTCCGCCTTTTGGCGAGTCTCACTTCAACAATCAACCCATCAATCATTTCTGGAAAAATATCCTGAATCCGGCATTTTACCAACCGGTCAGAGGATGTTCCTCCAAATTTTTGCATTTATTTATGACCCAGTTGCTTGGGGCTACTGGAATCATTGAGTCATGCAAAATTTTCGCGAAAACTGCACTGCCTGAGCCGGTCATTCGTCCTTTAAGACCTTGTGCTGTGAGCCAATCAAGAGATTGGACTAACGGTGCGCAAAGCTTTTCGGCAACCGGCTGCAAGTCGTTTCGGCCGAATTCGTAAATCTGACCTTTGTCGTTTGCAGCGAAGCCTCGCATTGTAGCAGTTGCCGTGTCACGTTTTAGTTCCGGGGCGCCAAAAATTGTTGGAGTCGACAATCCGACAGGTGGTTTGACCACTAAAAATTGAGCTGGCGGCAATTGAATCGGAGTCAGTTGCTCGCCGATACCTTCGACCCAAGCGTGGCCCGAACCGAGGAAAAACGGAACATCCGCACCTAAGGCCAGTGCGATGGTTTGTAATTTTTCTGGTGGCAGGTGAACCCCCCAGAGCCGCTGCAACGCGCGCAGGCAACTGGCTGCATCTGATGATCCGCCCCCCATGCCGGCCTGTGAAGGAATGCGCTTTTCAAGGCTGATGTTCACGCCCAGCGAGGTGCCGGTGGCGGCTTGCAAGGCCCGGGCTGCACGTATCGTCAGGTCTTCTGCCGGTAGCAAGTCGGACGTTGTTGGCCCTAAGTCGGTGCGCGAAATAATGCCATCGTGACGCAATTCGAAGTGCAGGGTGTCGCACCAGTCGATGAGCATGAAAACAGACTGCAGCAAGTGCAAGCCGTCAGCTCGGCGTCCGGTGATGTGCAAAAATAAATTAAGTTTGGCCGGTGCCAATACGTCATAGATAGCCTTCAACGGGGTGGCTCTATGGGCGGCAGGACCCGAAAATTTTGAAAATGTCATGAGGCACTTTGCAAGACGCGTTAACGCAGTGGTGTGTCCAGCAAGATGCGCAGTTCCGTTTGGGGTAGCGGATTGATGCGGCGGGCTTGGATGCGACCTTCGGGTTGGTGCGTGAGGTCTGCCTTCCAGCCGTTCGACTGAGTCTCTTTACCGACGAGCCAATCAAAGAGGGCTGCCACTGGCAGCGCAGCCCCCGTGGACTGTTCAATCAGCGTGTCAATTGAGGCGTAATGGCGTGTTTCGCTGCCAGAGTAAAGCGTTGCCTGTTGCCGCGACCATCGCGCAGCCAGTACTGTGTTTCCCAGTGGGCTGTTCAGCATCAACTCACCTTGACTCGGACCGCCTTTTATTTCAAAACCGCCAGAAAACGACTGAGGCGGCTCTGACTGCACTTGCAGACTCAGACGCCCAGACCAGATATTTTTGGGTGCAATGTCCGTTGCCGTAAGCGGCATCTGAACGCAGCCACAAAGCAATGCGAGGCTTGCACAAGCGAGCCAGAAAAAGCATAAGCGCAATAAACTCCGGTTGTGAAACGGATTCGACGAGAGCGTGGCGGAACTACCGAACACAAGGCGCACTGATCGCATAAGGTCAGATTTTGACGCGCAGACGCTTGAGGGTTTCCAGTAGCGTTTCGTTCTCTGGGTTCAGCGATCTACCTTCTTTCCAAATCGCATGAGCGCGTTCGCGTTGCCCCATGCTCCACAGCACTTCACCCAAGTGAGCGGCAATTTCCGGGTCGGGTCGAGCCTTGAAGGCTGCCTCAAGAATACGCAAGGCCTCAGGTTGATTACCCAAGCGAAACTCGACCCATCCCAAGCTGTCCTTGATGAATGGGTCGGTAGGCGCAAAGGTGAGCGCTTTTTGTATGAGTACCTTGGCTTCGGGCAAGCGCACGTTGCGATCTGCCAGAGAGTAGCCAAGGGCGTTGTATGCAGCGTGGTAGTCGGGTTTGAGGTTGATCACGCGGCGCAGAAGTTGCTCCATCTCGTCGAGCCTGTCCAGCTTTTCTGCGTTCATGGCCTGCTCATAAACGAGCTCGATGTCAGCTGGGAATTGGATGATGGCACGGCCGATGAGCTCGTAGGCTGGAAGGTATTGCTTAAATTCTTTGAGCAACGTGACTTCAGCCATTAACTTGCTGCGCTCATCGCCTTCTTTGAGTTCCGGCAGCTCGCGAATGAGTTTCAGGCCATCTTGTAATTTTCCTTGCTGACCTAGCAAGCTGGCCCTGCGCATTTGCGCCTGCATGAGCATCTCTGGACTTTCAATCTGTTTGAGCCAAGCTTCAGCGGCGACCAAGTCTTTACGCTTTTCGGCGATTTGCGCGAGTGCAAAGAAGGCCTGTGCCAAGCCGCGTGAGCTCTCGTCGCTTGGGGTTTGCTGCTCAGCCAGATCTACGTAGCGCTTCAGGGACGTTTCTGCCTTTGTGGGCTGATTTTCTTGCAGTTGCAGTGAGCCTAAGACCAGCCAGCCTTGGGCGAAATCAGGTTTCTCCTTCAGCAGTATTTCGATTTGAGACAACGCGTTTGTATAGCGCTCGGCACTGAGCAAGTTACGCACATAAGCCATGCGCAGTTCGGGCGAACCAGCCGTCGAGCCAGCAAAGTATTGACGGACCAGAGATTCGGCTTGCGGGCGCTTCGGATCCATCAATTCGAGTGCAACAAGCACCGGTCCCTCCGCTTGGGCGTCAGCGGCTTGGCCGCGGCGAGCGGCGTCCAAAGCGCCTGTTGTGTCGCCGGCGGCGAGCCTAAGCCGCCCGGCCATCGCCCAAGCTGATGCTGCCGTGCCTGGCTGTGTGAAGTAAGGCGCCAAAGCTTGTTCCACTAACGTCGCAGCGAGTTTCTTGTCGCCAGCGCGGGCATACAGCCGAGGCACAGCCGCGAAGGTTTGTGGTCGCTCCATGGTGGGTGTCAACTCGACCAACGCTTTGAGTGGTTCTGCTGTCTCTGTCACGCGGTTCAGTGCCAGCAAAATTTGTAGCATGTAGCGACTGGCTTCTATCGACGTGGGGTGCGCTTTTTTCCAGGCTCGCGTAGCCTGCAAGGCGGCCTCGCCAGAACGCGATTGAAGTGCTAACTCTGTCGCCCGCTGATAAAGCTGTGGATCGTTGGTTTTTTCGGCGGCGTCGAGAATCAGTGAAACAGCCGGTGCTGGTTGACCCGCAATCGCGCTGAGCTCGCCAATCAGTAGCTGATAAAAGAGCTGTGCATCCAGCACCGAAGTTGGGTTCGCGGCTTCTTTGGCTTGGTGCTGCTGCAGAGTCGCTACAGGGCTGGTAGCCGTACTTTTCGTCGAGGTCGGCAGGGCAGGGGCTGTTTGCCCAGCGACCGGCGCAAGCGTCAGCCACAAACCAGCCAAGGTGCAAAGAAGTTGTTTCGTCATCAAGCCATGATAATTGATGACCATGCCAGAACTCCCCGAAGTTGAAGTCACCCGCCTGAGCTTTGCCGATCGCATTGCCGGGGCAACGATCTTGTCTGTGACGATGGGTAAGCCCTTGCGCTGGGCGCTCGGTTGTGCGCCCGAGACTTTGCTTGGGCGCCAAGTGTTGCAGGTGCGCCGGCGTGGTAAATATCTGTTACTTGACCTGACAGGCGGCTTGCTGCTGGTACATCTGGGGATGTCGGGCAGTGTGGTCTTTACAGACCATTTGCCAGCGCTCGGCAAGCACGACCATTTTGAGATGCAGACTTCGCTGGGCACCTTGCGTCTGAATGATCCGCGCCGCTTTGGCGCTGTGGTTTATGCGTCTAGCGAGTCAGACCCAATAGCGCAAAAATTGTTGGGGCACTTGGGTGTCGAGCCTCTCGGCGATGATTTTGAATTCACTGAGTTTCACCTTGCACTCAAGGCCCGCCAAACGGCCATCAAACAAGTGCTGTTGGGCGGCGAAATCGTCGTGGGTGTGGGTAATATTTATGCGTCGGAAGCCTTGTTTTTGGCGGGCATTCGGCCAACGGTTCGGGCCTCCAAAATTAGTAAACCACGCGCCTTGCAGTTGCACATGGCTATTCGGCAGGTGCTGGCTGAAGCCGTCGCCAAAGGTGGCAGCACGCTGCGCGATTTTTCAAATGCGAACGGTGAGCAAGGCCACTTCCAGCTCGAAGCCATGGTTTACGACCGCGCTGGTTTGCCTTGCAGGCGCTGCGAGTCGCCTATCCGCCGCATCGTGCAGGGGCAGCGCTCGACCTTTTATTGCGCCAACTGCCAAAAGCCATGAGCCTTCTAAATCTTTGCGTATGACCAAAAAACTTTCCGCCGAACCATCGGCTGTAACACCACTTCATGTTTTGCCGCTGCGCTTCGCCACCGATTTGGTGGCCTGGCAAAAGCAGCACGGCCGCAGCAGCCTGCCATGGCAAAACACCCGCGATCCGTACCACGTCTGGTTGTCTGAGATCATGTTGCAGCAGACACAAGTGAGCACGGTGCTGGACTATTACGACCGTTTTTTGCAGCGCTTTCCAGACGTCCTCAGCTTGGCTGCGGCGGAGCTTGATGAGGTGCTGGGCTTTTGGAGCGGTCTGGGTTACTACAGCCGCGCTCGCAATCTGCACCGCTGCGCGCAGTTGGTGGTCAGTGAGCACGGCGGCGTTTTTCCGATGTCCGCTTTGACCTTGCAAACCTTGCCAGGCATTGGCCGCTCGACCGCTGCGGCTGTCGCTTCGTTTTGTTTCAGCGAACGCGTGGCCATCCTAGACGGCAATGTCAAACGCGTGTTGACGCGCGTGTTGGCGTATTCGGCTGATCTGGCCCAAGCGTCTGCCGAGCGCACTTTGTGGGACTTGGCGGGTCAGCTGCTGCCGTCAGCCGAGCACATGCCAGCCTACACGCAAGGCGTGATGGACTTGGGTGCGTCGGTCTGCTCGACACGCCAGCCGCAATGTCTGATTTGTCCAGTGCAAAATTTGTGCGCCGCGCACCGCGAAGGTCGGCCCGAAAGTTATCCGGTCAAGACGCGCAAACTCAAACGCAGCTCGCACGCGCTGTGGTTGTTGTGGGCACAGCGCAGTGATGGTGCAGTGTGGTTAGAGCGGCGTCCGACGCGCGGCATCTGGGGCGGTTTGTACTGCTTGCCGGTGTTTGACAGCGAAGAGGCCTTGAGCGAAGCAGTGCCCGCTGCTGCACGCGCCAAGCTGGCACCGCAAACACCTTTTGTGCACGTCTTAACGCACAAGGATCTGCACCTGAAACCATTCGTCAGCCAGTTGGCTGCCAGCCAGACTTTGGCCAATGAGCTGACCACACAAGAGCGAGCTGGGGCTTGGTTTGGGCCGACGGCTTGGCAGGCACTTGGGCTGCCAGCGCCGGTACGCAAACTGCTTGAATTCGACGCGTCTGATTGAACGATGTCTTATTTTTTTGTATTGATCGTCGGGCTTGGCGCGGGTTGCCTGAGCGGCATCATCGGTACAGGGTCGTCCATGATGCTGTTACCAGTCCTTGTTTACACCTACGGACCCAAGCAGGCGGTACCCATCATGGCAGTCGCCGCCGTCATGGGCAACATGGCGCGCGTGGCCGTCTGGTGGCGACAGGTCGACTGGAAAGCTGTCGCGGCCTATACGGTCCCCGGCGTTCCGGCCGCAGCTATCGGCGCACGCACACTATTGGCCTTGCCGCCCAGCGCCATTGAGGCAGCGCTTGGCTTGTTCTTCTTGGCCATGATTCCTTTTAGGCGTTGGCATATCCGCAAAGGCCGGCGCATGAACTTGTGGGCCCTCTCCTTTGCCGGCGCTGTCATTGGCTTCTTAACCGGTCTGATACTCTCAACAGGGCCGCTCAGCGTTCCTGTTTTTACGTCGTATGGTTTGACCGCGGGTGCGTTTTTGTCCACCGAGGCCGCAAGTGCCTTGGCGCTTTACATCAGTAAAGTAGCAACTTTTCGGCATCTCGGTGCGATGCCAGCCAGCACGCTGCTGCAGGGCGCAATCGTAGGCGCATCATTGATGCTGGGAACCTACGCAGGGAAAGTGATGGTGGTTCGACTCAACCCCAACGCGTTCGCTTGGCTTTTGGACACGCTGATGCTGTGTTCAGGCTTGTCCCTGCTCTGGGCTGCCTGGCGCTGACAGTTGTCGGTTAGCGCAAAACGTCAAGTTCAACAACTATGCGTACGGTCCACATGTGTGCGCCGCAAGCAATGCAAACGCACTTTGGCCAGAAGCGCTTCATTGACGAGGTGACGCAAGCTACTGGCATGGATTCGGTGGCTTTTCGCTTGAAGCTCATGCAAGACCTGCGTGAAATCGACGGCCAAGGTGATCCGGGTGCGGCAAGCTGCACTTGCTATCAGCCAGAGCGAGCAGTTTGCATCGAGCATTTTTTACATGAACGAGCACCCGGCCTGGGTAAATGCCGTCAATGAATGAAAAATGACCGATAGCTATTTCAAAAGTCAGAGGGGCCTGTTGTTGCCTGAGGTGGCATGTGCCCGTGCCGCCATTGCCGCGGAGCCGCATCAATGGTACGCAAGCTCTGGGTCGTTTGAACATCGCACTGGAATCACGCTTTGGCCCCGTCAAGTGGGTCAGTCTCTCAGGCTCTTCTCTGTTGTTCAACAAGGCCATGCTCGACGAGAAAAAAATCGATGCCAACGACATGGCCGAAGCCGCCCGTACACGTATCAAGTCAGAGCCCGGTTTTGCCGTGGCCTTCACCCGCAAGGCGTTGCTCAGCGTTAGCCAAGCCGGCGCGCCGTATGTCGACGCCATGCGCAAATTTTTCAACCCAGATGTTTCAGGAGACTTGCAGTTCATCTTCAAACCCAACTGGATGTTGACCTCTAGTACAGGTATCGCTACGCACGGCTCGCCTTTCGCTGATGACACCAACGTCCCCATCCTTGCTTGGGGTCCGCGTTGGGTCAAACCCGGCCGTAGTGCCTTGCGACACACGCTTTGCGTCGCTACTGGTCTCGCCAGTGCGGTGCTGTCACTAGACGTCTCAGGCCTTTGATTTGAGTGCGCTGAGATTAGGCAAAAACCAGGCAATCAGGCCAAGCGCCGGCAGATAAGAGCAGAGCTGGTAGATGAACGCGATGCCTTGTGAGTCGGCGATGTGACCCAGGACGGCCGCACCCAAGCCGCCGAGGCCGAATGAAAATCCAAAAAACATGCCGGAGACCAGGCCGACACGACCCGGAATCAGCTCATGGGCAAACACCAAAATGGCTGGAAAGGTCGAGGCCATCAACATGCCGATCACGATCGTGAGCACGCCCGTCCAGAACAGGTTTGCATAGGGAAGCGCCAGCGTGAAGGGCAGGGCGCCCAGAATGGAAATCCAGATCATGGGCCGACGACCAATCCGGTCGGTCAGGGCGCCACCGACCAACGTCCCCACTGCGATTGAGGCCATATAAATAAACAGCTGGATCTGCGCCGCTTGCACTGGCAGATGAAAGCGTTCGATCAGATAAAAGGTAAAGAAGGAGGTCAGGCTAGAGCTGTAGACGTTTTTAGAAAACAGCAAAAACATCAGCACGCTGACCAGGAACAAGACCCGTGCACGAGACAAATGATGCTTTTGGGTCGTTGCGCGTGCCGTAGCGTGACCCGGGCGTGAGCGTGCGCTGTACCACATGCCTATGCGTGTGAGAATCCCCATTGCAACGAGCGCTGCGAGTGAGATCCAGGCGATGGCGCCCTGTCCACGCGGCAGGACGATAAAGGCGGCAAGCAGCGGACCGACGGCCTGCCCAACGTTACCGCCAACTTGAAAAAGGGCCTGGGCGGTGCCATAGCGGCCACCAGAAGCCATGCGTGCGACGCGGGATGCCTCTGGGTGAAAAATAGCGGAGCCTGTGCCGACCAGAGCGGCCGCAAAAAGAATCGCCTGGTAGTTGTGCGCAACCGACAGCAGCAGCAGTCCGATCAGCGTTGAGCACATGCCAATCGCGAGTGAGTAAGGCTGGGGTCGCTTGTCGGTGTAATAACCGATGGATGGTTGTAGCAGCGATGCGGTCATCTGAAAGGCCAGCGTGATGATGCCGATCTGAGCAAAGTTAAGGTTGAATTCCTGTTTGAACAGCGGATATAAAGCGGGGATCAGGGATTGAATAAGATCATTAAGCAGGTGGCAAAAGCTCAGTGATATCAGAACTGGTATGGCAGCCGCCTGCGCAGTCAGGCCTTTTTCAGGCGCTGCAGTTAGACCACTGCGAGGCAACGTTGAGATCGCTGGATTGTTCATGTTCTATGCTGCGCCAGTTGGGAGCGAGTTATTCAGTGCATTTTTAAATGAAAGGCTAGCGCAAGGCGTCAAGTTCCCGGTGTCGCTTCAGTGTTTGCCATTGCTGGCTGAAAGCCAGCGTCAGCGCTTCCACCAAGTAGACCGATCGGTGTTGGCCGCCGGTGCAGCCAATGGCCACCGTCACATAGCTTCGGTGGTCGCGTACCAGCGCCTGCAACCACCGGTTGATGAACTGCTCAATGCTGGTGAACATCGCAGCGACTTCAGGGTGCAACTGCAGGTAGTCAGCCACCGGTTGATCGCGGCCAGTGAGGTCGCGCAACTCGCTTTCATAATGCGGATTCGGCAGCATCCGGACATCAAAAACAAAGTCGGCGTCCAGTGGCACGCCCCGTTTGAATGCGAAGGATTCAAACACCAGCGTGAGGCGGTCTGCCGGGGCCGAAATCAGCGTCTTGACATACGCCTGTAATTGCGACGAACGGATGATGCTGGTGTCGAGCACCAAGGCTTGTTCACGCATGTCACCGAGCAATTCACGTTCGAGTTCAATCGCCTCGACCAGCGCCCGGTGCTGGTCTGCAACACCCACACGCGACAGCGGATGCATGCGCCGGGTCTCTGAAAAACGACGCACCAGTGTGTCGGTGCTGGCATCCAGAAAAATAGATTTGACGGCAATGCCTTGCTCGCGCAGTGCACGCAGTTGCTGCGGCACTTGCGGCAGCGAAGCGGCGCTGCGAACGTCCATGGCAATCGCCACACGGCTCGCGCCATGCTTCAGCTCAAGGGCGACAAAACTGTTCAGCAACTCGGGCGGCAGGTTGTCGACGCAGTAATAGCCGGCGTCTTCAAGTGCATTCAGTGCGACGGATTTACCGGAGCCTGACATGCCGGTGATCAGCACCATTTCCATAGCTTGCGGAGCAGTCGGGTCGGTGCTCATTGGCCGAGCATTTCTTTGGCGTGGGCCAGTGTGGTGCCTGAGAGTTTTTCTCCGCCCATCATGCGGGCGATTTCGGCGACACGTTGTTCGCTGTCGACAGCGCTCACGGTGCTGGCGGTGCCCGTTTTGTCGCTGCGTTTGGCCACCAACAAATGCTGGTCAGCGCAGGCGGCGACTTGCGGCAGGTGGGTCACGGCCATCACCTGACGGTCTTTGCCGAGTTGCTTCATCAGCCGGCCAACCGTTTCTGCTACTGCGCCACCGACGCCAGAATCAACCTCGTCAAAAATCAGTGTTTCTGCTTGGCCCAGTTGGCTGGTGGTGACCGCAATGGCCAGCGCGATGCGCGACAACTCGCCTCCAGACGCCACTTTGCCGACCGGGCGCGGTGTGCTGCCACTGTGGCCCGCGACTAAAAATTCGGCTTGCTCCAGACCGTGCGCTGCGGCTTGCTCCAGCTTGCCAAGCGTGACTTGAAACTGGCCGCCCTGCATACCCAAACCTTGCATGGCAGCGGTGATGGCCTTGCCCAGCGCTGGTGCTGCTTTGGTGCGCGCGGCGGTGATGGTTTTAGCCTCGGCCAGATACGCTGTTTGCGCGCTGCTGACCGCGCGTTCTAGCCCCGCTAAATCGGTGGCGGCATCCAGCTTTTTCAGCTCTTGCCGCCAGCTGGCCAGCAACTCGGGCAACTCGGCAGGCGGGCGTTTGTAGCGGCGCGCCAAACTGACCCAGCTGGCAAGTCGTTCATCCAACTCGTTCAGGCGCTGTGGTTCCAACTCGGAATGCCGGGCGTAGCCGTTCAGGGAGTGCACGGCGTCTTCAGCTTGTGCCAAGGCGCTGTATAAAACTTCCAGCGGGCCGGCGAATTGCGGCTCAATGTTCGCTTGCGCCTGCAGTGCCGACATGGCCCGGCCCAGCAGGCTGCACGCGTTGTCGTCGGCATTTTGCAAGACATTCAGCGCCGCTTCAACGGCATCGCGTAAAGCCTGCGCGTTCGACAGGCGGCTGTGCTGCGTGCTGAGCTCATTCCATTCGTCGGCACCCGGCGCCAATTTGTCCACCTCGCCAATTTGCCAGGTTAGCCGTTCTTGTTCACGTTGCAGGCTGTCTTGTGCGCTACGGGCTTCGTCGAGTGTTTTTTGGGCGGCGCGCCAAGCTTGCCAGCAAGGACTCAGTTTGAGCAGTGACACGCCCGCGTAGGCGTCCAGCAATCCGCGCACTGAGTCAGGTCGGGTCAGGCTTTGCCAAGCGTGTTGGCCGTGGATGTCAACCAGCTGGTCGGCGATGTCTTTGAGCTGCGTGGCGGTGGCTGGGCTGCCATTGATCCATGCGCGGCTCTTGCCCTGCACATCAATCGTGCGCCGCAGCAGCAAGTCGTCTTCAATCGGCAGGCCTTTGTCTTCTAGCCAAGCCAACAGGGGCGCGGTGCAGCTGAAGGCCACACTGATCTCGCAGCGCTCAGCGCCTTCCCGCACCACGGCGGCGTCTGCGCGGGCGCCCAGTGCGAGTTGCAGGGCGTCAATCAAGATCGATTTGCCGGCACCGGTCTCGCCCGTGAGCACAGTAAAGCCGCTGGCGAGTTCAAGCTCCAGCTCGCGAACGATGACAAAGTCCCGGAGGTAAATGCGTTTCAGGCTCATGGCTCAGGCGAGGCCTTCATTCCAGTGCAGTTTTTTGCGCAAAGTGTCAAAGTAGCTCCAGCCGACCGGGTGCAAAAAGCGCACTTGGTGCTCAGAACGTCGAACGATGATGCGGTCGCCGTGCAGCAGACTGGTGAGGGTTTGCATGTCGAAGTTAGCACTGGCGTCGCGGCCGGCCACAATTTCAACCGCGATCTCGCCTTTGTCTGACAGCACGATGGGGCGGTTCGACAAATTGTGCGGAGCGATGGGCACCAATATCCAGCCGCCAATCGACGGGTGCAGCAAAGGCCCACCCGCCGACAGCGAGTAAGCCGTGGAGCCGGTGGGTGACGCAATGATCAAACCGTCAGCCCGCTGGTTGGCCACAAAGCGGCCGTCGACTTCAACCCGTAGCTCGACCATGCCCGCCGACGCGCCACGGTTCACCACGACGTCATTCATGGCCGTGGCATTGAAAACACAGTGCCCATCGCGAACCACTTTGGCCTGCATCATCCAGCGTGGGTCTTCGTCGTAATGGCCCTGCAAAATGGGCGCCAGTGTGGTTTGGTAGTCCTCAAAAGCGATGTCGGTGATGAACCCAAGCCGGCCTTGGTTGATGCCGACCAGCGGCACGCCAAATTGCGCCAGTTGCCGGCCAATCCCAAGCATGGTGCCGTCTCCGCCGACCACCAGACCGAGGTCGCATTGCGCCCCAATTTGCGCGACATTGAAAGTCGGGTAAGTCGTGATTCCGGCGTTGCTGGCGGTGTCTTCTTCAATCGCCACCTCGCAACCCTGTGCGCCCAAAAATTGTGCGATGCCTTCAAGCGCCGACCGCGAGCCTTGGGCGTGGTACTTGCCAATCAGGGCGACGTGTCGGAATTTTGACTTCATTTTTAAATTACATCACAACCGAGACGCTTGAATCCGTAGAATCGCCAGCATGCTTGATGATCGTGCGAAGTTATTGCTCAAAGCGCTGGTGGAGCGCTACATTGCCGACGGCCAGCCGGTGGGCTCACGCACGCTGTCCAAGGCCTCGGGGGTGGAACTCTCGCCTGCCACCATCCGCAATGTGATGAGTGACTTGGAGGAGCAGGGGTTGATCATCAGCCCGCACACCTCGGCTGGACGGGTGCCAACAGCTCGGGGTTACCGGCTGTTTGTCGACACCATGCTGACACTGCAACCGAGCCATCTTGGTTCCGGCTTGATGGGTGGCCAAATGCTGGCCCCCGACCAGCCACAAAAAGTGCTGACCAACGCCGCGCACATGCTGTCCAGCCTGTCGCAGTTTGTGGGCGTGGTGATGGCGCCCAAGCGGACGTCGGTGTTTCGGCACATTGAATTTCTCCGGCTCTCAGACAGGCGCGTCCTGGTGATCATCGTGTCACCTGACGGCGATGTTCAAAACCGCGTGATCTTCACTGAAACTGACTTCACGCAGAGCCAGTTGATCGAAGCCGCCAATTTCTTGAATTCGCACTACGCCGGCATGGCTATGGAAGAAGTACGAGAGCGGCTTAAAAACGAGGTTGAAGCTCTGCGTGGCGAAATTGCCAGCCTGATGCAGGCCGCTGTCAAAGTCAGCGCCGAAGCCATCGAGGCTAGCGAAGAGGTGGTGGTGTCGGGCGAGCGCAATTTGCTGGCCGTCAGCGACTTTTCCGGCGACATGAGCAGCCTGCGCAAGTTGTTTGATTTGTTTGAGCAAAAAGCCCAACTCATGCGGCTGCTGGACGTCTCCAGTCGGGCCGAAGGCGTTCGGATCTACATTGGTGGCGAAAGCCATGTCATTCCGTACCAGGAACTCTCTGTGGTGACAGCGCCTTATGAAGTCGATGGCCAAGTCGTCGGCACGCTGGGCGTGATCGGTCCGATGCGCATGCCTTACGAAAAAATGATTCAAATTGTCGATATCACGTCTAAATTAGTCAGCACGGCGCTAAGTCACAGCAAATAGATTTCGAGCTCCATTCAAGGCAGGTCTTGCATCGGCTTCGAATGCCTCCAAATTGCAACGGTCCGGTTTAAACACTTCAAAGGTGATCTCATGCTCAGTGCTTTTACGCAACGCTCAGGCAAGTGGCTTGCCATTGCCGCCATGCTGGGCTTTGGCCTGGCTTTCGCCCAGTCCGAACCCACCTTGAATCAGGTCTATGAGGCCGCTCAATCCGGGAAAATGGACCAAGCTCAAACCATGATCCAGCAAGTCCTGGTGGCCCATCCAAACAGTGCCAAGGCGCACTTTGTGCAGGCTGAACTGTTTGCCCGACAAGGCCTGAATGGCCGTGCGGGCGACATGCTCGCCACCGCTGAAAAGCTGGCTCCCGGCCTGCCATTCGCCAAGCCTGAAGCGGTTCAGAGCTTACGCGCCAAAATTTCTGCCCGGCCTGTTCAGCAGGCTTCGGGAAACAGCGGCGGTAATGGAAATGGCAACTCAGCGTCCAGCCACTTTAGCAATTCAGTCATTCCGGCTGCGCCGGCATCCTCTTTTTCTTGGGGCATGCCTTTGTTGTTGGCCGGCGGCGTGATGGTTCTCGGTTATTTCATGTTTCGTCGCAAAGACGCGCCCGTCGAATTCCATGCGCAGCCTTCTTATGCGAATCAGGCTCCTATGGGCAGCCCGGCACCGGCTTCCAATGGTTTGAGCGGGCCACAAACATTTGGCATGGGTGGCACGCCTGCTGCCGCCCCCGTCTATGGTCAGCCCCAGGCCAGTGGTCTGGGTAGCACTCTTGCCGGTGGTTTGGCTACTGGTTTGGCCGTGGGTGCGGGCATGATGGCAGCCCAAGCCATTGGTAAAAGTCTGATGGGCAACAACGAAGGCAGTCATGACACATCGTCACGGCTGGCCAATAACAATAACAATAACAACAGCAACAACTTCGAGCCGATTGCTGACAACAACAGCAACATGGGCGGCCAAAATTTTGGCGTCACGGACAACGGCTCTTGGGATGACGGCGGTAGCGCAGACGTGGGCGGTGGCGACTGGGATAGCTAAAGCGTCTATTCTTGCAGTTTGAATGTGAGCTAAAGATGGACATTTTCAAACGTCGATCACTGTTGGCGCTATTGGCGCTACCCACTGGCTGCGCGATTCAATACCTTCCGCCACTGGCCGCCTCCAACATCGTCAGTGGTGGGCCAGCAGGGTCTGTCCGAGCGCCGGCTGTAGGTCAAAGCTGGACTTACAGCCAATTTAACTTTTACAACAGCCAACTGATTGACACGGTCAAAGAAGAAGTGGTCGACGTAGACGGCGGCATACGTATCAGCCGTCGTTCCAAAAACAACACGGATTTG